>JAZROI010000030.1:0-13535 GCA_045648585.1 Acutalibacteraceae bacterium | reverse complement strand
TAGTGAACTACCCTCCACCATTGCCGTTGGCAATGGTCCCCCTCCCTATGCTTCGCACAGGGAGGCAAAGCTATCGCTACAATTTAATTAAATACAAAAACAACAGGTCTGCGATAGCAAATTATATTGCCGTCGCAGACCATTTTCTATTATCTATTCAATATTATCTTTTATCTATTATCTTGCGAAGCTTCTGGAAACTGGCATCTTCATTTCGCACTGCGAGCGAGGTGAGTATCACTTGCTCATTGCCTCACGCTTTGCGATAACCTGATTATGAATATCCTCTTTAGTTTTGCCTGTAAGCTTATAGAAGAAGAAGGGTACGCCTGCAAGGAACATCATAAGACCGTGGAAAATTGTGTAGAAGAAGAGCATCATAATCTTTGTGTTAAGGCTCTGCTCGGGGTCGGGGTTAGCGTCTGTCGGCTGAATGTACTGAATAATTGAGTTTTCACCGTAAAGAATTTTTGGTGAAAGCGATGTTGCAATAGTACCGCTTATCATAGTACCGATACCGATAACAAATGGAAGCGTAGCGTCAAGACGTTTGCTTGTTTTAAGTTCGATAACCTCTAACACGTCTGCCTGGAACATTGAAGCAAGAAGGTTTGAAGCACCAAACTGAAGACCGATAAGGAAAAGACAAGCAATAAATATAATCTGTAAAACAGATGAGGGTGATTTGAAATATGTATAACCGATTGCAAATGCAATTGTGTTTGCGATAATCGAATAAATACCCGATGCAATATAAAGCTGTTTTGCATTAAATTTCTTAAGAAGAGCATTTATAACGAGCATACCAACTGCAGTACCGATACCCGTAGGAAGACCGAAAAGAAGGAATTTATCAGTACCGCCTAAAAGGGCAGCTGCAAGGAAAACGCCCATATAGTTAGCAATACCTCGGAAGCTCTTAAGAGTTTCGCTTATGATAATAACCCAAGCGTATTTATTTTTGAGAATATCAATTATACCAACAAGGGGATTTTTCTTCTCTTCGCTGTATGCCATACGCTCTTTAAGGAATCGCATACCGACAAGAGTAATAATAGTACCGACAACGCTTATAAGAGAAGCGCCGAAGATATACTGTAAATATTCTTTCTGGGGGTTGTTGGGTGATACTGCGTCAATAATAGCCGCAATAACAAGCACAACAACGAGGGGTGCAGAGTTACCTACCGCACTTGAAATACTACGGAAGGAAATCATTTTGTCGCGTTCCTTGTTGTTAGGTGTAAGAACGTATGAAACAAGGTTGATTGCATTACCGAAGCTTGTTGTAGCACCGTGAAGCATACCGATAGTAAGAAGGTAAATCATAAGAATTGTGCCCGAAAGACCCTTGGGAGTATAGAATAAAAGCACTGTAACAATACCTAAGGGGATAGCAACCTTATTAACAATAGGTATAAATTTACCTCGTTTACCGATTTTGCGGTTGTCGATTATAAGAGCATAAACAAAGCTCATAAGGAAACCTGCGATGCTTAAAAAACCGTTGTAAAAAGAAACCTCGTTTTCACCCATTCTTAATACGTTTACAAGGTAAGCCTGACGGTAAGAGCCAACGATACCTGTCATCATTGTATAAAAGAATATTGCCGCAAGGTAAAATACCATTTCTTTTGTTTTGATGTGGTTTTCCTGTAACGGGTTTTTCACTTGATTACTCAAAATATCACCTCTATATCAAATATGCTACAAGTATATCAAAAATTGTTGTTTTTGTATATATTTAATATTCAACAATAAAAGCCTTGGTTTTTCTACATATGTTACATAAATTCAGGTAAAACAAAAGTTGACAAGCGATATTAAAAAGTTTAAAATTAAAGTGCTACGCAATCATAAATAGAATGCTCAAAGGAAACATTATTTTGGTAAAAGGTGTTTCCTCTTATTCTCATACCTTTGGGCAGAGATTGTGTAGCAACAATTAAGGCGGAAAGCACTTTTTCGTGCACTCCGTCAGGGGTGCATTTTTGTTTCACTTTGAGCGAAACAATTTTATCAAACAAAATGGACAAGTAGTGTCTTTTTATTAAAAGGTTAGTAAAAGTACATAATTTGTCCATTTGCTGTGATATGCTATAATTGTAATTCAGGAAATCTTTATAGACTCTCTTAAGAGGTGATGTCAGAGTGTTTGAAGAAAGCTTAAGCAAAAACAAAGCCTTTCGTCAACTTAATATTTACGAAAGATTAAACAGAGGCGAAAAGCTTTTTAAGGAAGCTCTTGCAAGTGATTTTCAGGTTTCTTTAAAATCTATACAAAGAGATATTGATGATTTGCGTACATATCTTTCCGAAATGCATTTTGACGAAGCTACTACAACAATAAAATATGATAGGGCAAATAATTATTATTATCTTGTGCGTTGTGAAAAAGAATGGCTTACAAACGAAGAGGCATTGTCTTTATGTAAAATACTCCTTGAAAGCCGAGCCTTTAAAAAAGAAGAAATGTCAGGGATAATTGAAAAGCTGATTCTTCATATTCATCCTGCCGACAGAAGCCGAATTGAGCAAATGATAAGAAGCGAGCTTTTTCATTACATTCCCTTAAAGCATAACAAATCATTGTTATCGCCTGTCTGGGATTTATCTGAAAATATCGTTTCTCAGAATATAATTGAATTTAATTACATCCGTCAGGATGGAAAACGAAGCACAAAAACAGTAAAGCCCGTATCAATAATGTTTTCGGAGTTTTACTTTTATCTTATTGCTTTTTCTGTTGACGGGGATAAGGATTTCCCGATTATTTACCGTGTTGACAGAATGACCGATATAAAAACAACGGGAGAAAAATTCGTTGTGCCCTATAAAGATAAATTCAACGACGGCGAATTCAGAAAAAGAATACAGTTTATGTATTCGGGTGAGCTGAAAACGGTGCGTTTTGAATATAGCGGTGTTTTAGAGGCAATTTTAGACCGATTGCCTACCGCAAAAATTCTTAAAGATGATAACGGCGTTTATACTTTGTCTGCCGAAACCTACGGCGACGGTATATATATGTGGCTGAATTCTCAAGGGGATAAGGTTAAAATTTTAGATTGAGGTGTAAATATGGCTAATCTTGTTGATTTTGAATTCAAGGCAACTGATGCTGATATAGTTAAGCATAATAAATGCGATAAATACGATATTATGCTTTCAGTCGGTTGCGGTGCGGTTGCAGGCTTAGTAGACTCTTTCTTTGTAGGTATGCCGGGTGCGAGCAAGTTAGGCACCTGGACAGATAAAATGACAGATAATATGGTAATTAAATTTGCAAAGAAGTTAGGTTGGAAGCCCAGAAAAGGCAACGAGAATAACGTAGCCAGTGCAATAGGCTTTTTTGAAAGAAAATACAAAGTAGTCTATGATGCCCGTTACGGTAAGGATTTAGGTGTTGATAACCTTGATATGTCACCATCAAATCATCATCTGAAATCTTTAGGTCATTCGCCTGACGTTATCGGTTTGTTTTTCTCAGTTTTAGACCAGTTTAACGGTACAACGTCTATTATTTCAAACGGTGAAATAACGATTGTCAAAACACCAGGCGGTCCTGAGCTTAAAGGTAGATCTTTCCCCGCAAAGCTTTTCTGCGGTACGGTAAACTGGCTCGGTCATATTATGTCCGACGTTGCGGGCACGTCAGGTGGCAGAGGTCATGATAACGGTAACAGAGGTAGCGGTGTCGGTGCGCCCTTCTTTGAGCTTTTTCAGTTTTGTGATTTCGGAAGCTTTAACGTAAACGATGAAAAGCTTACAATTGCAGAAATGTCAACGAAGATTTTTGAAAGTGGCTATGATGCTCGTTTTTATGCCGCAGCAAAGATTCCCGTTATTCTCGGCGATTTACTCACAAGAATAACATGGGCTATAAAAAAGAGATTTTATGATAAGCTTCCTACAAAGGTTATTATAAAAAGTGTAATTTTCTCAAGCATGGCACCCGATAGCTTAAGACACTGTCAGCTTATATGCATGAGCAGCTTCTGCGTAATTGACGTTGTTGATGCGGCAATTCGTTCAGGAGGAAGCTGGGTAACATTTTTCCTTCATATCAATTTCCCCGGATGGTATAAATTGATAAGGCTTTCTTTAAGAGAGCTATGCATTAAACTGAAAATAACAACGGTTGACGTGGTTATAGCAGATATTGAGCTATTTAATGCTCAATTAAAAGATTACTTGTCAGAATTAGAAAAAATAGACGTTGAAAAATGGAAACAAGAAGTAGCTCAGATGGAAGCCTTTACAAAGCAAATTAACGAGGCAAATTCAGAAGAAGAGCTTACAATTATTCTTGTAGATAGTATAAAGCTTTTAGGCGGTCATTTACCTTGGGGCGATGACAGAGATTTTGAAGACTTTATGTCAGACCCCACCGGTGTTTTAGTTTTTGAATAAATAAAAAGGAAAGGATAGGATAATTATGCCAATACCTATATTTTTAATTGCAGCGGGAGCGGTTTCACTTGTTTCAAGCATTGTTGGTGTTAAAAAAATGAGCGATGCCAAAACTACTGTTGACGTAGCAGAGTTTAGAAACCAAAAAGCAAAAGAGGAGTTTGAAAAATCAAACGATAGAGCAAATGAAGTATTAGAGCAGCTTGGTAAAAAAGAGCTTGAGATTATAGAATCCTTTGGGAAATTCGCTGACCTTTGGGAGCAAATACAAAATAAACCTGAGTTTAAAGACCTTGGTGACTTTACTATGTCTTTGCCAAAATATAAAGCGAATGAAATAAAAAAAGCTTCAGCTACCGCAACGGCTATTATTGAAAGTTTAGGTTCTGCAGCAGCCGGTACTGCCGGTGGTTTTGCTGCGGCGGGTGCAATTAAAACAATAGGCACTATTATCCACTCTTTTTCAACGAGTACAATTGCAGCTTCCCTTACAGGTTCTGCTCTTGGAAGTGCGGTGTTAACCTCTTTAGGAGGAGGTACTTTGGCTGCGGGTGGTGGCGGTATTGCTGCGGGGCTTGCAGGCTCAGTGGCTTCAGCCGGAACGGGAATAGGAATTTTGGTTTTTGGTCTTGTGATGAATAGAAAGGGAACAAAAATGGTAGAAGAAGCAGATGAAGCGTGGGATAAAATGCTTGAAAACGAAAAGCTTTCAAGAAAGCTTTGTAATTTTTTGAATGAATTAAGAAAAATAGCTGGAAGATTTTATCAGTCCTTATGCGCAGTTGATTTACAGTACAGACTTCATCTTGATTTCCTCGAAAATCTCGTTAAAGACGGCAGACTCAATTACAACGAATATACCGATGAGGAAAAAGTAAAGATAAAAAATTCTGTGTTGCTTGTGCAAGTGTTGTATAGTATGTGTGATACAAAGCTTGTTTTGTTGAGAAAGGAAACAAACGTTGTTAACAGACAGGTTATTCTCAACAAAATAGACCTTAGTAAAGAGGTTTTGGAAAAAATAGATTAATTTAAGCGGGTGATAGTATGTCATTACTTATTTTATCTTTAGTCGGCGGAGCTTTTGCAACTTATAACGGAATTAAAAAAGCAAAATCTGGCAGCAATAAGATTGTTAAGGCTAACGAAAAAATAGAAAAAGCCTACAAAAGAGACACTGATAATATAAACAGACTTAATAACGAAACAGAAAAAACCAACAAATCATTAACGGCTCTCGGTAAAAAAGAATGTGATATCATAGAAAGCTTTGGTGAATTTATAGAGGTTTGGGAGAAAATTCAAAACAAACCTGAATTTAAAAAAATTGACAAAGATAACTTGCATTTACCCGAGTACGATTTAGAAAACATTAAAAAAGCTCATGTTGGCTTAGCTACTGTTTTAGAGCTTGCAAAAGAAGCAGGCGAGAGTGTACTTATCAGCTTATCGTGTGGTGGTGTTGCGGGAAAAATAGTAACAAGCTTACCCATGTTGAAAACACTTTTAACCAATGTAGGTAGTTTAGCAAAGGTTGCCATGGGAATCCCTTCGCCAATAATGGTATCAAGCTTAGGGGCAGGTTTGGTTGCCGGCGGTACGTCTTTGTTTATGGGCGTAGGTTCTGCTGTAGGTTTACTTGTAGCCGGCAACAATCTTGACAAAAAAGGTGATAAAAGACTTGAAGAAGCTGAAGAAACTTTAAAAAAGGTTGTTGAAAACGAAGAAAAGGTTAATGAGTTTTCAGAATTTTGTAACAATCTTCGCGATACGTCGTACAAATTATATCTGACCCTTACGTCTTTACAGGCAAAGTATAAAAGCTATATGGTTGAGCTACACAGAATATCAGACTTAAAGGATGAAGAATTTTCAGAGTCTGATATATCAAAAATGAAAAATGCCGTTTTGGTTGTTTCTCTGTTGTATAAATTATGTGCATTGGAGCTAGTAAAGGGTGAAAACGGCGACGAGCTTAACAACGTTGAGGTTGAAAAGCAAATAGAAGAGGCAGAAAAAATTAAAAAAGCTTTATAAAATTTTATAAAAAATAAGCAAATACCCATATACTGTCCATATTAATAGGTAAAATAAAGCCATAAAGACGACAGAAAAGGGTGTGACGAAGCGTGACATTTGTTTTAATAATATTTGGCGTGTTAATGGGTGTTATGTTTTTTAAGATTTTAAAAGATACCGTTGTTTGCCAAAAATCAGGGAAACCGTTAGTGTTTTCGCTATGCGTTGCTACAGGAGTATTTTTGGCAATGAAGCTAACTGTTGTTTTTGCAGTATTATGTTGTCTTTTAGTGGTTTTCTATATAACTAGAAGCTATTTCAGAAAAATAAAAGCTAATTAACATTCATTTCTATCTCTATACTATCTCTCTTTCTTTATTTCTTTATTTATTTATCTCTTTTCTCATTTCTTAAAAGTAAAACCGCTACAACAAAAGCTGTAGCGGTTTTACTTTATTTTGATTTTTTTATTTCAATCTCTCGTATTCCTCTTCGGTTATTTCTATAACCTTACCATGCTTAAAGCCGTAGGGGAAAGAAAAGCTTTCGGGGCATTTAGTAAAATTCATATCGCCTGGTGCTGATGAAACAAAGGGTACGTAGCCCATTTTTTCCTTTTCGCAACCGAAAAAGTCAAGCATCAAGCACCATTTTCCGTCGGGAAGGGTGAAGGTAGTGGGTCCTTCGTATGAGCCGGGGTGATAAATTTCTTTATCCATATATTCTTCGAATATCTCGTCGTGCTCAAACGGACCGTAAAGATTTTTTGAGGTTGCGTGCATATTCATCGGCGGGTTTGAAGAGTTTTTATAGAATAAATGATAAGTGTCGCCCACCTTTGTTATGTGAGAGTCTAAAATTTCATTTTCCTTTGTGAAGTAAAGCTTCGGCTTTGAAAAGGTTTCAAAATCCTTTGTTACGGAGCAGTAAATTGACATATGGTTATGGTCATCCTCTGCAACGGTTGAACCCCAATGAATAAGATATTCCTCGTTTTCCTCGTCAAAAAACACCTCGGGTGCCCACATACAGCCGAAATCATCTCTGCCGAAGTGAACGAGCCTTTGCTCTGAAAAATTTACAAGGTCATCTGTTTTCCACATACAAAGGCTTTTGCTTCCGTAGTGGTTTAACTGCTTCCAGTCAACGTTATAGTTTTCGTCCATATGACGAACAATGCAAAGGTCGGTTGTTATTATCATAAATCCGCCTGTGTGAAGCCTTACGATTTCAATATCACGGCAACCCTTGTCACCAAGAGTGCTCATAAGTATAGGATTTCCGTCGTTTACCTTTTCCCAATTATAGCCGTCTTTACTTTTACCGAAGTAAACTGCTTCACCGTCGGGAACGATTTTTTCTTTAAAATGAACGAATAAATATGGCATAATATCACCCTTTAATTTATTTTATTTCTTCAATAAGCACAAGCTCTGAATACATTGCACTCTTAATTTGAACCCTTAAGCCGTTGCTTTTAAGCTCATATCCGTATATTTCAAAGGCTTCACCGCTGTTATCAAGGGTAACCTTATATTTTTTACCCGAATCAATACCCTTCGGTACAACAACGGTGTAATCGTTTTCAATATCCGATAAAGCGAAAACGCCTATAGCACTCTTGTCCTTTTCGGGTGATGCTATTTCTAAAATGCAAACGCCGATATCTTCTTCGGGGGTGTGGTGATAAACTTTTGATTTATAAAGGAAAGGTCTTATAAAGCTTTTATAAATATCTGTGCAATGCTTTACGAAAGCAAGATTTTTTTCGTTTACTTCAACTGCGGTAGGCGAAATTATATTTAATGACATATGGGAAAGTATAGTGTTTCTTAAATGCCATTCGAAAGAGCCTACGGTGTGACAGCCCATACCTGCAAAAAGTCTGTCAACTCTTTCGGGGGGTAAAGCCATTGTCATACCGTTTGTTATGATAACTGATTTCGGAGCTACCTGATTATCAGAAACCCAAGTGTGATTAAAATATTTCATATGACCTAAATCGGTGCGGCCGCCACCGCCCGCACAGTTTTCGAAAATCACATTTGGGAAACGCTTTTTAAGATTTTCATACATTTTATAAACGTTGCTAAAATGGCGAAGAGAAACACATTCTCTTATACCTGTACCCGTATCACGAATGTTGAAATAATCTTTAAAATCAGTATTATAGTCAACTCTTAAAAGGTCTAATTTATAGCTCTCTATAATTCTTGCAAGCTCATGCTCAGCCCATTTTGCAGCCTCAGGAATGGTAAAATCTAAAAATTTATCAGTTTTTCTGCCTAATGGGTCGCAACCACGCCATTCAGGCTTTTCTGCGTATTCCTTACAAAGACGACCTAAGGATTCAATATCAACCCAAAGACCGAATTTCATACCGTTTTCGTGGCAGTAATCAACGATTTCGGTTAAGCCGGTTGGATATCTGTCGGGGTGAGGAATATTAAGACCGTTGTAGTTTCCCCATTCGGTTTCTTCTTTCGGAGGGCAAACCCAACCTGCATCAACAATAAACACCTCACCGCCCATTTCCTTGAACTGACGGATAAAAGCCTTGCTTGTTTCAACGCTCATATCGTGCTCGGCACCCATACCGCAACCGATAAGAGCCTCTTTACCGTCTGCTTCGGGCAAGTTAAGCACAGATTTTCTTATATGGTCGTGCATTTCGTTTATTGCATCGTCAAGGTCGCCGAAAACAAGACCCATATGCACCTGGGGGGAAACAAAGGTTTCCTTCGGTGCGATTACATACATAGGGTTATGAGAGGTAACCTCGGCTTTAAAGGAAAGATAAGTATCTTCTCTCGTTTTACGTGCATTATAATCAAGAGTGAAACGGCAACCGCCACTCCAACCGATTTGAGAAAAGAAGATTTTACCTGAAATATTATTTTTAATGAATATAAGGGGATGACGGAAGCGGTCACGATTAAAACGGGTATCAATTGAAGTCGTTTCTCTAAAAAGAGGCTTCCATTTAAAGTGACCCTCATGACCCCATGTATCGTTATCAAAATAGCCGATAGAATAGATTTCATCATGCTTTTTATTTGAATAATATCTTCCTGAATCTACGTCCTCAAGAGCACCGCTTATAAGAGAAAGTCTGCTTAAATTAAGGTAATTATCAGAAAGATTTTCAATTTCTAAATATCTTGTAAACATCTGCGAGCCGTCAACAACGGTGTTTACTTTTATAATTACGGGCTTAATCGTGCTTTTAAGAGTAAGCACGGATTTTACAGAATTTTCTGCTTCTTCAGTTTTAAAATCTACAAATTCAAGACCGAAATCTACGCTTTGACCGTCAATTTCAACGTTAAAGGCAAAGGGCTCTGTGTAATCACGTGTATCTGTGCGAGTGGGAAAATTTGAAAGCACGTTTAAGGGGTAACCTGCACCGTTATAGCCTGCTGAAATTAAAGCACCGCCCGTAAACTCTTCTTCATAAACAAGGCTTTTACTTCTGTAGCAAACGATGGAAGAGCTTTCGCTTTTTTCTAAAGATATACCGTAAATTTGAGTTTTGTTATTCATAGCGCTTACCCGCCTTTACTATTGATTGAACATAATAACCGTATTCGCGGTACATATTTTCTCTTTTAAAAAGCTTAAAGCTTTCGCCGTTATCCCAAACGAAGCAAGCAATACCAAGCTTTTCCGCTACCGTTACGTAAAACCTTGCTTTTTCACCTAAATTGCCTAAATTTTTTCTGTCTGTCCAACCGAATTCACCGTTTACAACGCCTATTCCTTTAGAAACGAAATAGTCATATAAAAGGCGGAAGGTGTCATAAATTTCCTTTTTATCTTTTAAAGTCAATTTGTTTTCGCAATCTGCGAATTCGCTTTCGTGAGCGGTGTTATAATAAAAATGAACGGAAACGAGAATATACTCGTCATCCGGTAAAACAAGAGCTTTTACGTTTTCTTTGTGCTCCTTTGCGGCGTAAGTGCTGAGCATAAGAAAACGGGTTTCATTATTACCACCCGATTTTCTTATAGTTTCAACTGCTTTCTTATGAAGATTATTTACAACCTCTCTGTATTCATCAGTGCCGTACCACTCTTCTTCTGCACCTACAACGCGAGGCTCGTTCATAATATCAAAGACAAGTCTTTCGTCATAGTCTTTAAACTCTTTTGAAAGCTGTGCCCATATTTTAGTAAGAATTTCTGCCGATTTTTCTTCATGCTCTTTATCGGTAATAAGCCAGAATGCATCATCGTGATGAACGTTTATTACCGCATACATATCACACTCTAAAACCCAATCAACGATTTGCTTAACTCTTGAAAGCCATTCTTCGTCAATTTTATAATCGGGAGCATCGCCTAAATGCTGAGCCCAGGTAATCGGTATCCTAACGGTTTTAAAGCCTGCATTTTTAACGGCTTGAATTGTTTTTTTAGTGGTATAAGGGTTGCCCCAATAAGCTTCTGATTCAAGCCCCATTTTTTCTTCGGAGCCTTTTTCACAAGCTTCGAGAGTGTTACCTAAATTCCACCCTGTACCCAGCTTTTTTGCAAATTCAGTTGATTTCGTTTGAGGGATTTCAGGGAAAAGCAGAGCTTCTGCTATATGGGGTGTTGCAACTCCCGCAAGAATAAGACCGGCTAAAACCGCAGAGCATATTACAATTAACTTTTTATTTTTCATATTTACCACCGTTTAAAAATCCATATTATTTATAAAGCTTTCTGAAAAATCGGGGTTTACCGATAAATCAATATATTTAACATTTTTAAATTCATCTAACGGGTTTTTGCCGTTAAGGGCGAATTTAATCGTACCCGAAAGCGAGGTGTTATTAAGTGCTTTTATTTTCTCTTTCACTTCTTTGGGTAAAAGCCCTGTGAATATTGCATTATTAATATTCAGCTCTTGTGAAAAGCCACCTGAAATATAAAGCGTGTCAATCTCGTCAAAGGATATATTTTCAAGCTTCATAAGAGTTGTAATTGCCGAACGTACTGCGGACTTTGCAAGCTGAAATTGCCTGACGTCTTTTTGAAAAAAAGAAACGTTTTCGGTAATTTTAAATTCTTCTTCGCTCATATATCCCGTTTCGTCAATAATATTTTCTTTTAAAAGCACTGTAACGATATCAAAAAGACCTGTACCGCAAATTCCTTCGGGTAAAGAATTACCGATAGTTTTGTATTTTTTGTCACCGTTTTCATCAATGGAAAAACTGTAAATTGCACCATCGGAGGCACTCATACCGTAGCTGATATTGCCACCCTCAAAGCAAGGCCCTGCTGCAGCAGAGGTGCAAAGGAGCTTGTCTTTTGAAAAGAGAAGAATTTCTGCATTCGTTCCTAAATCAACAAGAACATTATATTTATTATCCTTCGGCTTTTCTACAAAGCCAAGCCCTGCCGTAAGGTCTGCCCCTACAAAAGCCGAAATACAAGGAAGAGAAAACACTTCCGTTATATTTTTTAACCCTAAATCCTCGCCAGAAACACTTTGAGCTTCAAGAAAAACGGGAGTATAAGGGTAAGCACCTAAAGAAGAGGCATCCTTGCCGAAGAAAAAATGAAGCATACAGGTATTGCCCGCAACGAAAAGAGGACAAGGCTTTGAAGCTTCAATTTCTTCAAGCATAATATTTATTTGGTTAATAAGAGTGTCTTTTAGAGGTGCTACGGTGTTTTTCTTGCAATAATCAATTCTTGAAATAATATCTGCACCGAAAATACGTTGGGCATTTGTTTGAGTAAATATCTTTAAAGCTTTTCCGTCTGCTTTAGAAATTTTCGCCAGAGCCAAGGTTGATGTGCCGATATCAAGGCATAAAAAAACGTCGTCATTGTCATTTGCGTCTTTGACAGCTTCACTTAAGCCTGAGCTACTGAAAATCTCTTCTTTTTCAGGTATAACGATTTCAATATCAGAATTTATGATATAACTGCAAGACTTCACCTTTTCACCGTTTACAATAACGGTGCATTTTCCGCAGCTGCCGTTGCCACCGCAAGGACTATTTATATAAAACCCGTTCTTAATTAAAAAATCTCTTAAATTTTCACCCTGAAATGCAGGCAGAATACTGTTTTCAATTTTAACCTTAAACAATTTTTGCCCACCCTTCAAAAGAGAAAATAATATACTTTAAATATACAACCTTTATAAAGCAAATACAACAGAAATTTTTAATAGAGAATATTTTGAAATAAAACAGTTGTTAATTTGATGCGTTTTGTGGTAGAATGCCTTTATATGAATACCTCGTAAGGAGAATTTTATGAAGGTTCTTGTTATTAACGGTAGCCCTAAGGGCGATTACAGTGTAACTCTTCAAACTGTAAAATATATTGAGCATTTTTATCCTCAATGCGAGTTTGAGGTTTTAAACGTAGGTAAAAGAATTAAAGCTATTGAAAAGGATTTTTCATCAGCGGAGGAGTCCTTGAAAAACGCGGATATTCTTCTTTTCTCATATCCCGTATACACCTTTATAGCACCTTATCAGCTACATAGATTTATTGAAATAATAAAAGAAAAAAGTATTTCTCTTGAGGGTAAATTTGCAACTCAGATTTCAACCTCAAAGCATTTTTACGACGTTACTGCCCATAGATATATTCAGGATAACTGTTGTGATTTAAGTCTTAAATATATCAAGGGTCTTTCTGCGGATATGGATGACCTTACAACAGAAAAAGGTCAGAAGCAGGCGGTAGATTTCTTTAAATACGTTTTATGGTGCGTTGAAAACGACAGATATGAAAAATCAAGCGTAACAGTAACACCTAAAAAAGCAGTTAAAGTAACCGTTCCCGAAGAAAATAACGGTGAAAAGCAGGGCGACGTTGTTATTCTTACAAACTGCGAAAAAGAAGACACTCAGCTTCAAAGCATGATTGACAGATTTTCTGCAGTTTCAAAAAGAAAAACCCGTATTATAAATATCGGCGAATACGCTTTCAGTGGTGGTTGCCTCGGCTGCTTTCATTGCTCTTCAACGGGAAAATGTATTTACAAAGACGGCTTCGACGAATTCCTTCGAAACGAAATTCAAAAAACACAGGCAATCGTTTACGCCTTTTCAATCAAAGACCATTCAATGGGTGCATCCTTTAAGCTTTAT
>JAZROI010000029.1:0-44087 GCA_045648585.1 Acutalibacteraceae bacterium | reverse complement strand
TCATCAGCAACTTTAGAAACCATTGTCTGAGTTGCATCGAAGAGTGAACCATATTTCATACCGATAACGTCGGAAGAAACGATTTCATCAGTGTTGTAACCGAAAGATTCAGAAGCAGCAGCTTTCATAGCAGCGTTGATGCCTTCTTTTGTTACGTCTGCGCCTTTAACAACAGCTGTAAGGATTGTTGTAGAACCTGTGGGAACAGGAACACGCTGAGCAGAACCGATGAGTTTGCCGTTAAGTTCGGGAATAACAAGACCGATAGCTTTAGCAGCACCTGTTGAGTTTGGAACGATGTTTGCAGCACCTGCACGAGCTCTTCTCATATCGCCTTTTCTGTGAGGACCGTCAAGAATCATCTGGTCGCCTGTGTAAGCGTGGATTGTGCTCATGATACCGCTCTGGATGGGAGCATAATCGTTAAGAGCTTTAGCCATGGGAGCAAGGCAGTTTGTTGTACAAGAAGCAGCAGAGATGATCTGGTCATCAGCTGTAAGAGTATCTTCGTTTACAGAGAAAACGATTGTTTTGAGGTCGTTACCTGCGGGAGCAGAAATAACAACTTTCTTTGCACCGGCGTTGATGTGAGCCATGCTCTTTTCTTTTGAGCAGTAGAAGCCTGTGCATTCGAGAACAACGTCAACACCGATTTCGCCCCAGGGGAGTTCAGCAGCGTTAGCCATTGCGTAGATTTTAAGAGTTTTACCGTCAACTGTGATTGTACCTGCTTCGTCGTCTGCTTCAACTGTGTGAAGATTTTCGCCGATTCTACCGCAGTAACCACCCTGAGCTGTGTCATACTTGAGAAGCTGAGCAAGCATTGAGGGCTTTGTAAGGTCGTTGATAGCTACAACATCGTAGCCTTCAGCACCGAACATCTGACGGAATGCGAGACGGCCGATACGACCGAAACCGTTAATAGCAACTTTAACTGACATTTGAATTACCTCCAAATATTTTTTGTTTTAGTTTTTAACCATTGATATTTTACCACAAAACTGAATAATTGCAATAACTTTGATATAAATTTAACCCATTTTTGAAAGTTTTGTCACTTTGTTGAAAAAAACAATGATAAACAGTGTAAAAATGGGTTATATTTTAATATAATTCTATATAAAATTCAGTTTACAACGTTAATGGGTGTTCCGTTTAAATAGTTTTTAATATTGTTTTCAAGAATTCCCATTAAACGAAGGCGTGTTTCGTAAGCCGCCCATGCAATGTGGGGTGTTATAAAACAATTTGGTGCAGTTAAAAGCGGATTGTCTTTTTTTGGTGGCTCTGTTGAGAGTACGTCAGTACAGTAACAAGAAATTTCGCCTTCTTTTAAAGCCGTTGCAACGTCTTCTTCGACTGCAACCGCACCTCTCGCTGTGTTAATTATACAAGAACTTTTTTTCACCTTACTTAAAAACTCTTTGTTAATAAGTCCGTTAGTTTTATCGGTAAGGGGGCAATGTACGGTGATGAAATCAGCATTTCTAAGAACTGTATCAATATCAGTAAATGTAACGTTATCGAAACCGTCTTTTTTGCCCGAAGGGGTATAAACGAGTACGTTCATTCCAAAGACTTTCCCTATCTCTGCAACACGGCTTCCAATTTTACCGAAGCCGATAATACCTAGAGTTTTTCCGTCTAATTCATATAAAGGCTTGTTCCAATAACAAAAATCCTTACAATTTGCCCAATCGCCGTTTTGAACAGTTTGAGTATATTCGTTAACTCTGTTAGTGTATTCAAGAATATAGGCAAAAACCATTTGTGCTACCGCATTTGTTGAATAAGAGGGGATGTTTGAAACCGGTATATCTCTTTCTCTTAAAGCTTTGCAGTCAATTTGATTGTAACCCGTAGCAAGAGTAGAAACGAATTTTAGCTTAGGTAATTGGTCGATAATTCCTTTACTTAAAACAACCTTATTAACTATTAAAATTTCAGCTTCTTTGGCACGTTCAACAACGAGCTCGGGTGGAGTTCTGTCGTAGACAGTTAAATCTGTTAAATCTTCAACACCTTTCCAGGAAAGGTCGCCGGGGTTTTCTGTGTAGCCGTCAAGAATTACGGCTTTAAGTTTATTGTTCATAATAATCACCGAAAATATTATACACTTTAATTTACTGTCTTTCAATCATTTTCTTGTTATTTACTTGACCTAAAGTTAATTATGATATAAAATGAAAGAAATATGTAACTTTTATGAAACGGAGTGAGGTTTTGTCTTTTAGAAAGCTTTCAAAAGAGAAAAATTTAAGCAGAATACTCCGTTTTACTGCTGTTTCGTTTTTTATTTTAGGAGCAGCTTTATCATTGTTATTAGTTTTTGTTTCTTTACCTTGGGTTCAAAAGCAATTATATAATATCAATATGTGGTTTTACGAATTAGAATTATTTATCGCAACCTTCGATAAACTTTCTGCATTGGGAATTATTTTGTTTTTATTTGTTGTAAAAACTTTTTTTGCGATAATTCCGTTTACAGTTCTTTTTATCGGAACGGGTCTTGTTTTTCCTGTTCCTATCGCAGCAACTATCAATGTTTTAGGTTTTATAATCCTAATAAGCATTCAATATTTTTGGGGACGAAAATTTGGCGGTGGCGGTGCCCACAAACTTTTGTTAAGGTCGGAAACTTTATCAGATTTTATGGATTTTCACGGTAAGGGTAATAAGTGGATGTTGACTGTACTTCGTTTTGTACCTGTTGCCCCTGTCGGTACTGTAAGCAAGGCTTACGGTGCTACGGATATGGCGTATTCGCGTTACGTTGTTTTTTCTGTTTTAGGCTTTTTACCGCGAATTATTTCGTGGAGCGTAGTCGGTTGCAATATTTACGACCCGTTTACACCCGGTTTTCTTGCACCGTTTATTGTTTTGTCAGTTATCAGCGGTATTTCTTTACTGCTGCTTGATACACTTTTTAAATTAATAAAGTGAGAGGGATTTTATGAAAAAGAATGATGTTTTAACAAATGAATTTTTAGAAAGATTAAGCGTTGTTTACGGTGATGAAGCAAAGCTTCAACAAGAACGTTTTTATAATCTTGCTGAAACCTTTGAAAAGGATTTTTCAGGATGTGACGATATAAGATTTTTCTCTGCTCCGGGCAGAACTGAAGTGGGCGGTAACCATACCGACCATAATAACGGTAAGGTACTTGCTGCAGCAGTTAATTTAGATGCCATTGCCGCCGTTGCAAAACGTGATGACGGTATTATCTGCGTTAATTCTGCAGGATATACTCCTATTACTGTTGATTCAGCTGACCACGAAATTAAAGATTGTGAGGCAGGTAAATCAGATGCTCTTATAAGAGGTGTTTGTGCAAGATTTAAAGAGCTTGGCTACAACTACGGCGGCTTCAATGCTTCCGTTACCTCAAGAGTTCTTTCAGGCTCTGGTCTTTCATCATCTGCAGCATACGAGGTGCTTATTGGCACAATCCTTAATTACTTATACAACAACGGTAAAATCAGTGCAGTTGAGATTGCACAGATTTCACAGTATGCCGAAAACGTTTATTTTAAAAAGCCTTGCGGTCTTATGGACCAAACTGCTTGTTCAGTTGGCGGTTTCGTTCAAATTGATTTTGAGGATACCTCAAAGCCTGTAATAAACAAGGTTGATTTCGATATCGCAAAACACGGCTACATACTTTGCATTGTTGACACAGGCGGAAACCATGCAGACCTTACAGGTGATTATGCTTCAATCCGTCTTGAAATGAATTCTGTTGCTGAATACTTCGGTAAAAACGTTTTACGTCAGGTTGATGAAAAAGAGATGTTTGAAAACATCGGTGAAATCCGCAAAAAAACAGGCGACAGAGCAATTGAAAGAGCTATCCATTTCTATAACGAAAACAAACGTGTTGAAAGACTTGCAAAGGCTCTTTCTGACGGCAACTTTGATGAGTTTAAAAATATAATTATCGAAAGCGGTAAGTCATCATATATGTATAACCAAAACTGCTTTACTCTCTCAAACCCCGATGAACAGCCTGTAGCTCTTGCTCTTTGTATTTGTGAAGAGCTTCTCAAGGGTAAAGGTGCATACCGTGTTCACGGTGGCGGTTTCGCAGGTACAATTCAGGCATTTGTTCCCGAAACTGAGGCTGAAAGCTTCGTAGCAGCTATGAGAAAAGTTTTCGGTGAAAATTCTTGTTATATTCTTAAAGTCAGAAGCCACGGCGGCTGTGAAATATGATTAAAAAAACGTATCAATTTACTGACATAGACGGTGGTTTTCCACCGTTTTTGTCTGTAATAAATACAGATAACCTTTTTGCCCGCGGGACTTCTGACGGTGTGTATGTTCAGGAAATTGATGGAGAAAGAACCCTCATTTTTTCTTTAAGAGGAGTAACTGCAACAATTTGCAAATTAAATGAAAAAGCAGATACGCAGGAGCTATCGTCTTTTTTAGAATTCCAAGGAATAAAAAATATTTTATCGGATCTTTGTTTTGATATTTGTCTTGATGAAAGAACAGTTTTAAAGATAACGCCTGAATATGAGCCGTTAAGCAATACCGTAGCTATTACACCATCATCAAGCTTAAGTGATTACGAAAGCGTTTTTAATTTGCTTTCCAGTAACGGCTCGTTTGAAACTTGGTATCCATTGTTTTCTGCTAAGATTAACAAGGGCTTTTCGTGTGGCGTGTATATGATAGAAAACTCTGTTCCTGTCAGCTGTGCCATCGCACCTTTTATTTATGAAAGTTCAGGTGTGATTGCCGGCGTTTTTACAAATGAAAGACATAGAAACAAGGGTTATGCAACAAGGTGTGTAAGATCACTTTTAAGTGAATTGCAAAAGAAAAATATCAAAGAGGTTTATCTTTGGTGTGAGGATAAAAATATAAATTTATATAAAAATATAGGTTTTTCTCCGTGTGGGAAAATTTATATAAAAAAGGAAGAATAAAATGTCATTCTTTAATTTTAGTGAACAATTACAAAAAGTTTCTGAAACAGCACTTATTAAGTGCAAAGAAAAATTTAATGAGATTGATGAAATTACCGAGTTTAATCAACAAAGAGTTTTGAAGGCTTTTATCGATAACGGTGTAAGTGAGGCTCATTTTTCGGGATCAACGGGTTACGGCTATGGTGATAGAGGAAGAGAAGTGCTTGACGAGGTAACTGCTCAGATTTTCGGTGCTGAGGATGCCCTTATCCGTCATAGCTTTGCAAGCGGTACTCATACTCTTTCTGTTATGCTTTTCGGTGTGCTTCGTCCCGGTGACACCGTTTTATGTGCAACAGGTGTGCCCTACGATACTATTCACTCAGTTATCGGTCTTTCAGGTGAGGGTATGGGCTCGTTAAAGGATTTCGGTATCGGATTTGAAATAGTTGATTTAAAGCCTGACGGAACAGTTGATTTTGATGAATTAAAGAAAAGGCTTTGTGAGAAAGAATACAAAGCAGTTTATATCCAACGTTCGAGAGGTTATACATTAAGACCGTCTTTAGTTGCAAGTGAAATTAAAGCTATATGCAATATCGTTAAAGAAAACAGTGCGGCTATAACTATGCTTGATAACTGCTACGGTGAGTTTACGGAGTACGAAACACCTACCGATTGCGGAGTTGACCTTTTTGCAGGCTCTCTTATTAAAAATCCCGGTGGCGGTATTGCTAAATGCGGTGGTTATATAGCAGGTAAAAAAGATTTGGTAGAACTTTGCTCGTATAGACTTACAACACCCGGTATCGGTAAAGAGGTAGGCGCAACACTCGGCAATTCAAGAGATATATTTATGGGTCTTTTTAATGCACCTCACGTAACGGGTGAAGCGTTAAAAACAGCCGTTTTCACTGCCTCGGTATTTGAAGAATTAGGTTACGAGGTTTCACCATCAAGTAAAGACAAAAGAGCGGATATTATTCAAAGCATTAAGCTTGGTACAAGAGAAAAGCTTATCGCATTTTGTCAGGGGTTACAAAGTGGCTCGGTTGTTGATAGCTACGTTGTACCTGAGCCTTGGCCGATGCCCGGCTATGACAGTGACGTTATAATGGCAGCAGGAGCTTTTACTAACGGCTCATCAATTGAGCTTTCGGCTGATGCACCTTTAAGAGAGCCTTTTGCAGTTTGGCTTCAAGGCGGCCTTAATTTCCATAGTGCCAAAATCGGTGTGCTTTTAGGTGCTCAAAGGGTAATTGATATTAACTGATATCCCAATTGTTTTCATATTTATAAATATTTTCACTGATTTCTTTGAAAACGGGTGCTCCGTCTATGCCACCGGAGCTTCCGTTTTCTTTCATTATACATATTACGTATTTTGGATTTTCGTAAGGGAAAAAACCTGCAAACCAACTGTAGTTAATTTCGTTACCGTTTTCATCATAAATACCGCTTTGTGCAGTAGCGGTTTTTGATGCTATTTGGAAAAGAGGAGAGTATGCCATTTTTCCAGTACCGCTTTTTGTTGTTTCGAGCATCGCTTCTGCAATCGTTTCGCAGGCTTGTTTAGATATTAATCTATAGCCCTTGCTTTGATTTGATGGTACGTATTCACCATTAAAATCAGTAAAACCGTTATAAATAAAAGGCTTATTATATATACCGCCGTTTGCTATAACGCAGTAAAATGCTGCTATTTGTAAAGGTGTTGCGGTAAGCTTTCCTTGTCCGAAGCTAAAGTTACCAATAGCCGCCTCACTGTTTAAATCTTTTAAATCAGGCAAAGTACCGCTATCAGTCATATATCTATTACCTATGTCAATTGCCTTTCCAAACCCGAATTTTTTTGCAGTTTTTATAAGTGCTTCACCGCCTGTTTTTGTGCCTAACTCAATAAAGTAAGTGTTACAGGATTGCGATAAAGCTGTTTTAAAATCAACAACACCGTGACCGTCACGTTTGTTGCAATGAAAAATATTTCCGCTTTTTTCTGTGTAGCCATTGCATTCGATTTGAGGGAATTCAATATTGTTTTCTAACGCTGAAATAGCAGTAACTGTTTTAAAAACAGAGCCTACGGGGTAGGCGGAAAACGCACGATTAATAAATGGTAAATTCTCATCATTTAAAGAAAGTTCTAAATTGTTTCTATCATAAATCGGCGTTGAGGCTACCGCTTTTATAGCAGCGGTTTCAACCTCAAGCACAACAGCCGCACCTTTTGAAATATTTCCGTTTTTCAAAGCATTTTCAGTTATTATCTGAATCGTTTTATCAATCGTTAAATTAATGCCACCAGTGTTTGTGTAGTTATTATCGCGTATTTCAGTTTTTTCAGCTACAAGCATTCTACCGAGAGCATCAGCACAGAATGCAACTGATAAATTCCCGTTATACTTTTTTATTTCTTCGTTATAATATTTTTCAATACCGCAAACACCGTTATTACTTGAGTTTGTATAACCGATAAGGTGCACTGCAGTTGAGTTACTAAAGCGTTTAAATGTATTCACTTTAGCAATATTTGAATTGTTATAAATCTTGTTGTTTTCATCTATTTTAACAATGGTAAAATATCCCTTCATAAGCGTATCTTTAACAAAAGCTTTTCCTTTTATTTCGCTGATGATTGAAAAAGTACTTATATCGGGCTTTATAAGTAACACTGTTTCTTTTTCGTTATTGACTAATAATTCACCGTTGCAGTCATAAATATTACCTCTTTTTTCGTCAATATCCTTTACTCTTGTGGCTGATTGAATTGAGGCATATTCATCGTTGTTTGAAATAGAAAATAACCTTAACCCCAAAGCCGAAAAGCAAATAGACAAAATAATTAAACAAGCTACTATACGTCTTTTCATAAAATTTCCCTATCTGTTTATATTGTTATAAAATTATTATTGTTGACTTTGTCGGATACTATACTTTATAATAAATTAAATTTAAAAACGTCAGGTGATGTAATGAGCGAAAGATTTTCACGCCAAGCCCGAATTATTGGAGAGGAAAAAATGAATATATTAAAAAATTCTTCCGTAATCGTTTTTGGCTTGGGCGGTGTAGGCGGTGCTGCAGCGGAAGCACTTGTCAGAGGCGGTATAGGTAAAATCGCAATAGTTGATAAAGACGTTGTTGATATTACAAACTTAAACCGTCAGATTATTGCTACGGAAGAAACTGTAGGAATGAAAAAAACTGATGCTGCGGAAAAAAGATTTTTATCAATTAATCCTGATTTGATTGTTGAGAAATTTGATATCTTTTATTTACCTGAAACTGCTGATGAAATTAATCTTTCTGATTACGGTTTTATTATTGATGCTATTGACAACGTAACTGCTAAAATTGAGCTTATCGTCAGAGCAGAAAAATACGGGGTGCCGATAATATCTTCAATGGGTACGGGCAATAAGCTTTCGCCCGAAATGCTGGAAATTGCCGATATTTATAAAACCTCAGTCTGCCCGTTAGCAAGGGTTATGAGAAGAGAGTTGAAAAACAGGGGAGTTAAAAAGCTAAAGGTAATTTATTCGAAAGAAGAGCCTATAAAAACTGATTCTTCAGTTCCGGGTTCAATATCCTTTACGCCACCCGTAGCGGGTTATCTTGCCGCATCTTACGTGATTAAAAAACTTATCGAAAATAAATAATTGGAGTGTAATAAATGAAGTTTGTTGAATGTGAAAAACAAGGTCTTGTTGAGTGCTTTGCTCTTGTTAAAAGCTGTGACAAAAAAAGTGCTAAAAACGGTACCTTTTATCTTGATATGCTTCTTGCAGACAAGGATAGCGAATTAGTTGCAAAATTGTGGGATTATAAAGATGATATGGTATTTTTCCCCGAAGTGAATACAGTTGTGAAATTCAGAGGTACGCTTCAGCAGTATAACGGTAACGACCAATTTATTATTCAGCGTATGAGAGCAACTAACGATAGCGACAATATAAATATGGCCGATTTTGTGAAATCCTCCGATTATAGCGGTAACACAATGCTTGATACAATTACTGATATTGTAAACGGCTTTAATGACGCAGAGTTAAAAAGCGTTGTTTTAAGTATGTTAGAGGATAATAAAGAGGATTTACTCTTTTTCCCTGCGGCTGAAAAGCTTCATCATGCTATGACGGGCGGTTTGCTTTACCATACTCTTTCGATTGTCCGTCTCTGTGAATGTGTCTGTAGTATTTATCCTTGTATTGACCGTGAGCTTTTACTTTCGGGTGCAATTCTTCACGATATAGCAAAGCTTCGCGAATATTCAGTTAATGCAACGGGTATGGTAGACGGTCACACGGTCGAAGGTATGCTTTTAGGCCATCTTGTAATGGGTAGCGAGGATGTAGGCAGAAAATGCGACGAATTAAATATTACTCCCGAAAAGAAATATCTTTTGCAGCATATGCTTATTTCCCATCACGGAAAGCTTGAATTCGGTGCAGCGGTTAGACCGTCGTTTATCGAGGCAGAGGTGCTTTCACAGCTTGACTTGTTTGATGCTAATATGTACGAAATGGCAGATGCGGTTAAAGACGTTGCCCCCGGTGACTTTACGGGTAGATTATGGATGCTTGATAACCGCAGATTTTATAATCACGGCAGAATTGTTGTTGAGCCTCAGGCAAAAATTATTGAGGAGTAAGCTTAATGGAATATACAGAAATTAAAATATTTATCCCCACCGAAGATACTGAAAGAGCATCCAATATCTCAACAATGGTTGTGCCTTACGGTATCTATATAGAGGATTATAGCGACCTTGAGTCTGCCGCTTGGGAAATTGCTCATATAGATTTAATTGACGAAGAGCTTCTTGAGAAAAACAGGGAAGAATCCGTAATTCATATTTATATTGAAGAGGGCAATAACCCTGCCGAAGCAGTTTCCTTTATTTCAGAAAGATTAAACAGTGAGGGCATTTCTTACAGAATCGAAACCGTAGGTTGTTCTGAAGAGGATTGGGCAGATAAATGGAAAGCCTTTTTTAAGCCCACACCCGTCGGCGATAGATTATTTGTAAGACCTATTTGGATTGATGAATATGATGCAGGTAACAGAGCAGTTCTTAACATTGAGCCCGGTGCTGCTTTTGGTACGGGTACTCACGAAACTACACGACTTTGCCTTGAAACGCTTGATAAAACAATCAAGGAAGGGGATACTGTTCTCGATATAGGCTGCGGAAGCGGTATTCTTGCAATAGCATCAATGCTTTTAGGGGCAAAAGAAGGCTTTGGTGTTGATATTGACCCTCTTGCTGTGAAAACGGCAAAGGAAAACGGATTGATGAATAATCTGAATGAGCCTGAGCTTACTTTCGTTTGTGGTGACCTTGCAGACAAGGTTACAAAAAAGTATGACGTAGTTGTTGCGAATATCGTTGCAGATATAATTATACTTTTCAGTACGCAGGTGAAAGCATTTATGAAGATAGGTGCAAAATTTATTGCATCGGGTATCATAGATACAAGAGCGGACGAGGTTTGCACGGCACTTCAAAGTGCGGGTCTTGTTTTGAAAGAGCGTGTTGAAGAAAACGGTTGGGTATGCCTCGTTTGTGAATAATTGTTATAATGATTGTAATTAGTCGAAACGCAGTCGCGTTTCGCAAAAGCCGATTTTATCGGCTTTTAGCAAAATTGTTATATGTAAATACAATTTTGCATTACATTCATTGAAAGGATTATAGTCGAATTTTCAAAGAAAATTCGATACCAAATGCAGATTTGGTATCGAAACAGTGTAAAATTACACTGTTTCGACTAACTATAATTGTTATTAAAATTAAACCTTTTTCATATATTCTCTTAAAGGAGTGAATTATATGAAAAAGGTTTTTTGTTTTTTATTATGCTTGCTAATGATGTTTACGACCTCGTTTAATGTAAGCGGTATTGATAGGTTAGTAAAAGATGTGGAAAGTATTGCTGTGAACAATTCTAATGTACAATCACCGTCAGCAGAAAATTTACCCGTTGAAATACATGCAAAATCGGCTGTTTTAATGGAGGCTTCTAGCGGTGAGGTCTTGCTCCAATATAATGCCGATGAAAAGCTTTTTCCTGCGTCAGTAACTAAAATTATGACGATGCTTCTTGTTGCCGAAGCTATAGATGAAAATAAAATAACGCTAGCTGATAAGGTTGCTTGTTCTGCTAACGCCGCCTCAAAGGGTGGGTCACAGATTTGGCTCGAAGAGGGGGAGGAGATGACCGTTGACGAGCTGTTGAGAGCAACTGCAATCGGTAGTGCAAATGATGCCGCCACTCTTTTAGGCGAATATATAGCGGGTAGCGAGCAAGGCTTTATTGATATGATGAATTCAAGAGCAAAAGAGCTCGGAATGAATAATACTAACTTTGAAAATGCAACGGGACTTGACGATACAACAGATACTCATCTTACAACTGCCCGTGATATCGGTATAATGTCCGTTGAACTTTTAAAGCATGATTTTATAACTGACTACACAACTGTTTGGATGGATTCATTGCGAAACGGTGAAACCGAGCTTGTAAACACGAATAAGCTCGTAAGATTTTACTCGGGAACAACGGGTCTTAAAACGGGTACTACCGCAAAAGCGGGGTGTTGTGTTTCTGCATCCGCTAAACGCGACGGGCTTCATCTTGTTGCGGTAGTTATGGGTAGTGCCACAAGCGATGAAAGATTTAATTCTGCAAAAGCGATACTTAATTGGGGCTTTTCAAATTATGTTTGCTTTAAGCCTGAAATAGATACAACGTCAGTTGAAAAAATAGCCGTGCAAAAAGGCAAAACACCGTTTATTGAAACGGAAATCCCAGAGGTTACGTCAATGGCTCTGAAAAAGGGTGAAGAAACGGGAGTAGTTGTCAAAATAGAGGTTGATGAAAACTTATCGGCACCTATTGAAAAGGGGCAAACTCTTGGTGTTATATCTATCGAAACTCCATCGAAAAAGAGATATGAATATAAAATTACTGCAAAAAATGAAGTGGAAAAGTTATCGTTTTTTGATTGTGTTGTAAAAACGCTGAATTTTATCGGTAACGGTAAAAAAGAATATCCCTTGAAGCCCGATAATACTTGACATTTACTTTTCCCTTTGGTAGAATTAGACGATAAAAATTATTGTGGATAAATATGTATATATGGTCCGCATTCGAAAAGGGAAGTGTACGTTGTGTTATATACATCAACAAGAGATAATAATGTAAGGGTTACTGCTTCAAAAGCTATTACTGACGGTATTTCACCCGATGGCGGTTTATATATTCCCGTTGAAATCCCTACTCTTTCATCTGATGATATAAAAGCTCTTTGCTCTGTGAATTATAAAGAGAGAGCAAAAAAAGTTCTCGGTCTTTATCTTTCTGACTTTTCAAAGGATGAGCTTGATTATTGCGTTGAGGGTGCTTATAAAGACGGTAAGTTTTCTTCAAAGGCAGTAGCACCCGTAGTTAAGCTTCATGATAACGTTAATATACTCGAGCTTTTCAAAGGTCCTACTTGTGCTTTCAAAGATATGGCTTTACAAATTCTTCCGTATCTTCTTACAGTATCAGCAAAAAAGAATCTTAAAGATAAAGAGATCGTTATTCTTGTTGCTACCTCAGGTGATACCGGTAAAGCAGCTCTTGAAGGCTTTAAAGACGTTGAGGGTACAAAGATTCTTGTTTTCTATCCCAATGACGGTGTTAGCCCTATGCAGAAGCTTCAAATGACAACTCAAGAGGGTAATAACGTTGGTGTTTGTGCTATTTACGGCAATTTCGACGATGCACAGACAGGCGTTAAATCTATCTTTACTAACAAAGAAATTCTTGACAGATTTGAAAAGAATAACCTTGTTTTCTCATCTGCTAACTCAATTAACTGGGGTAGACTTGCACCTCAGATTGTTTACTACGTTTCTGCTTATTGCGATATGGTAAATAGCGGTGCAGTTGCTTTCGGTGACAAGATTAATATCGTTGTGCCTACGGGTAACTTCGGTAACATTCTTGCCGCTTACTTTGCAAAGGAAATGGGTCTTCCCGTTAATAAGCTTATCTGTGCTTCGAATGCAAATAAAGTTCTTACAGACTTTATTGAAACAGGTGTTTACGACAGAAACAGAGATTTCTACACAACAGTTTCACCCTCAATGGATATTCTTATTTCGAGTAACCTTGAAAGACTTTTGTATATTCTTTGCGGTAGAGATTCCAACGTTATTAACGACTGGTTCGGTCAGTTAAAGGATAACGGTAAATATTCCGTTAGTGCTGATGTTAAAGCTAAAATCAGCGAGCTTTTTGTTGCAGGCTGCTGTGACGACGATATGACAAAGGCTACAATCGGCGAAACCTATGACGCATATTCATATCTTGCCGATACTCATACTGCAGTAGCTATCAATGTTTGCAACGGTTACATTGCAAAAACAGGTGATAATACTCCCGTTGTAATTGCTTCTACAGCATCACCCTTTAAATTCTCTAAAGCAGTTCTTAGTGCAGTTGAGAAGGATGCAAAGGAATATGACGATGAATTTAGCACCGTTGCTGCACTTGAAAATATTTCATCTCTTAAAGCACCTCAACAGCTTGCGGAGCTCAAGGGCAAACAAGTTCGTTTTAATAAGGTTGCTTCTAAAGAGGATATGGCTCAGGTTGTATTCGATATGTTAGGTATTTGAGGTGACGTAATTGTCATTGTTTGTTATAGGTGATACTCACTTGTCTTTATCCGTTGATAAACCGATGGATATTTTCAAGGGGTGGACTGATTACGTTGAGCGTCTTGAAAGCAATTGGAATAAAATCGTTTCACCTGAAGACAGTGTTGTAATTCCCGGTGACATATCATGGGCTATGGGTTTTAATGATGCAGTTGAAGATTTTAAATTTCTCAATTCTCTTAATGGCACAAAATATATTCTTAAAGGCAACCACGATTATTGGTGGAATACAATGTCAAAAATGAATAAGTTTCTTTCTGAAAACGGTTTTGACAGTATCAAGATAATCCACAATAATGCCTATTCAGTTGAGGGCTTTGCTATTGGTGGCTCAAGAGGCTGGTTTTATGATGATTCTTCACCTGCAGATCAGAAAGTAATCTCAAGAGAAGCCGGTAGATTAAGAGCATCTCTTAAAGAGGCTGAAAAGCTTGGGGGAGAGCTGATAGCTTTTCTTCATTATCCGCCAATCAGTGCAACTCAGGAGTGCGAAGAAATTCTTTCTGTGCTGAAGGAGTTTCCGGTTAAAAGATGTTATTTCGGTCATCTTCACGGGTTTATTGCACCCGAAAACGCAAAGATTAATTATGAGGGTATTGAATTTAATCTTGCTTCGGCTGATTATCTTGCGTTTTGTCCAAAGCTTATTTCACCATCTGAAAATTAATTTTTAATGAGGTTTTCAAAAAAACTTGATTTTTTATCCATTTTTATGGAAAATTCTTCAAAAAACAGTAGAAATTTGCAGATTATTATGATATAATCTTGCAGTTAATATATGTTCGCAAATGAAAGGATGTTATACTAATGAGTTTAAAGTCTTGCGAAAAAGTTGAAACAAATGTATATGCTCTTGAAATTTCTATAGAAAGCGATGCTTTCAAAGCAGCAGTTTCAAATGCTTATGCAAAGAACAAAGGTAAATACAACGTTCCCGGTTTCCGCAAGGGCAAAGCTCCCAAGCACATTATCGAAACCTACTACGGCAAAGGGGTTTTCTGGTACGATGCAATTGATGCTGAGTATCCCGCACTCTTCGATGAAGCTGTTAAGGAAGCAGGTATTGTTCCTGTTGCAGCTCCCTTTGAAGATGAAATCGTTTCTCTCGATGAAAACGGTTTTGTTATCAAGCTTAAAGTAACCGTTAAGCCCGAAGTTGAGCTTAAAGCTTACAAAGGCATCAAAGCAGAAAAAGAAAAGGTTGCTGTTAAGAAATCAGAAATCAAAGAAGAGGTTGACAGAGCTCTCGAAAAAGATGCTAAGCTTGTTACTGTTGAAGGCAAAGCAGCTAAGAAGGGTGATATCGCAACAATCGACTTCGAAGGTTTTGTTGACGGTGTTGCTTTTGAGGGCGGAAAAGGCGAAAACTATGACCTTGAGCTCGGATCAGGTAACTTCATTCCCGGTTTTGAAGATCAGGTTATCGGTCACAAAACAGGTGAAGAATTTGATATCGACGTTACTTTCCCCGAAGATTACGGTGCAGAAGACCTTGCAGGCAAGGCTTGTGTATTCAAAATCAAGCTTCATAAGATTATGAAGAAAGAGCTTCCCAAATACGATGACGAATTTGTAAAAGATATCAGCGAATTTGATACTGTTGCTGATTACGAAAAGAGCCTTGAAGAAGAAATCAAAGCTCGCAAGGAAGCAGCTGCTGACCGTGCATTCGAGAGTGCTGTTATGGATACTCTTGTTGACAACGTTGTTGCAGAGATTCCCGCAGTTATGATCGAAAAAGAAATAGATAATCAGGTTAGCGAGTTTGAGTACAGACTTCGTGCTCAGGGTCTTGCTATGGATATGTATCTTCAGTATCTCGGTATGGATATCGCTGCTCTTCGCGAGAGCTACAGAGAGGGTGCTGAGAAACAGGTTAAGCTTCGTCTTGCTCTCGAAAAGATTACTGAGCTTGAGAAAATCGAAATCAGTGACGAGGACGTTGAAACTGAGCTTAAGTCTTATGCAGATGCATACGATATGCCTCTTGATAAAATCAAGACTCTCGTTGCTGCTGAAGACGTAAAGGCTGACCTTGCTTGCAGAAAAGCTATGGATATCGTTAAAGAAACTGCAGTTGCAGGTGCTAAGAAAAAAGCTCCCGCAAAGAAAGCAGCTGACGATGCTGAAGCAGATGCTCCTGTAGAAGAAAAACCTGCAAAAAAGCCTGCTGCAAAGAAGTCCACAGCGAAAAAAGCTCCTGCAAAAAAGAAAGCTGAAGACGCTGAATAATTTTAAAACCTATGCCGCCGCCTGATATTTTTGGCGGCGGTATTATGCATATTTTGTTTAAAAACCAAAATATAGCCAATAATGCCGATATAACTTAAATAGGAGGTTGTAATTATGGCACTTATTCCTTACGTTATTGAGCAAACAAATCGCGGTGAACGTTCATACGATATTTTCTCAAGATTGCTCAACGACAGAATTATCGTTCTTTCTGATGAAGTTAATGATGCTACTGCAAGTATTATCGTAGCACAGCTTCTTTACCTTGAAGGTCAGGACCCTGATAAAGATATCAGCTTTTATATCAATAGCCCCGGTGGTAGCGTAACCGCAGGTCTTGCCATTTACGATACAATGAAATATATCAAATGTGATGTTTCAACTATTTGTATGGGTATGGCGGCTTCAATGGGTGCATTTCTTTTCTCCTCAGGTACAAAGGGCAAGAGATACATTCTTCCTAATGCTGAAGTAATGATTCATCAGCCCTTAGGCGGTGCTCAAGGTCAGGCAACTGAAATTCTTATCGCTGCTGACCATATTAAACGTACAAAAGACCGTTTAAATAAAATTCTTGCTGAAAACACAGGCAAGAGTGTTGAAGAAATCTTCCAAGATACAGAGCGTGATAACTGGCTTACAGCTGAAGAAGCAGTAAATTACGGTCTTGCTGATAAGATTATCGAAAAGAGATAATTAGAAATCTACGGAGGTGCTGTTTTGGCACGTGATGATAAAGGGATGGAAGGTCAGGTTCGTTGCTCCTTTTGTGGCAAAACCCAATCACAAGTCCATCAAATGATTTCGGGCCCCGGTGTTAATATCTGTGACAGATGTGTTGATCTTTGCATGGATATTATTGAAGGGGTACCTGATGAAAATGAAAAAGCAAGAGCTATTTCAAAGCAAAAAGCAAAGAAGCTTCCCAAGCCTCAAGAAATAAAAGCTACTCTTGATGAATATGTTATCGGTCAGGATATGGCAAAAATGGTTTTAAGTGTTTCCGTTTATAACCATTATAAAAGAATTTTCTGTGATTCACCTGATGACGTTGAAATCAACAAAAGTAACGTTCTTTTGTTAGGCCCTACGGGTGTTGGTAAAACGCTTCTTGCCTCAACTCTTGCAAAGCTTCTTGACGTACCATTTGCTATAGCTGATGCTACAACCTTAACTGAAGCCGGTTACGTTGGTGAAGACGTTGAAAATATTCTTCTTCGCCTTATTCAAGCTTCTGATTTTGACGTTGAAAAAGCAGAGTTAGGTATTATTTACGTTGACGAAATTGATAAGATTGCAAGAAAATCTGAAAACACTTCAATAACCCGTGACGTAAGGGGTGAGGGTGTTCAGCAGGCTCTTCTTAAAATAATTGAAGGTACTGTTGCAAATGTACCCCCGCAGGGTGGTAGAAAACATCCTCAGCAGGAGTTTATTCAGATTGATACTTCAAAGATACTTTTCATCTGTGGCGGTGCGTTTTCAGGTTTAGAAAAGATTATTGAAGACAGATTAGGTAAAAGTGTTCTTGGCTTCGGTGCAGAGGTGCATTCAAAATCAGAATTAAAAGAGATGGATCTTTTTTCAAAGGCAATTCCTCAGGATTTAGTAAAATTCGGTCTTATTCCCGAGCTTGTTGGTAGAATTCCTGTTATAACCTCTCTTGAAAATCTTGATGCAGATGCTCTTGTTAAAATTATTACAGAGCCTAAAAACTCCTTACTTAAGCAGTATATTAGCCTTTTTAAAATGGATAAGGTTGAGCTTATCTTTACTGATGATGCAGTAAGAAGAGTTGCCGAGCTTACCATTGAAAAAGAAACGGGTGCCCGAGGACTTCGTGCAATTATGGAAAAAGTTCTTATGCCTATTATGTATACTGTTCCGTCAGATCCTACAATTCAATCAGTTAAAATTACTGCAGACGTAGTTGACGGAAAAAGTGAGCCTACATTTGTAAGAAAGCCCAAAGATAGTAATCAATAATTAAAAAGGGAGTCGGCAACGACTCCCAAATTATATATATAATAATTGGAGAATTATGTCAGATACGATTTTACGAAAAAGAGCATTACCAGTGCTTGCTTTAAGAAATTTAGTTGTTTTTCCTGATCAGACAGTTTGCTTTGAGGTAGGAAGATTTAAATCAATAAGAGCTATAAGGTCTGCCGTTGATACAACCGACAGACAGCTTTTCCTTGTTACTCAAAAGGATGCAACAATCGAAGATCCGAAGGTTTCTGAATTATATGATATAGGTGTTGTGGCCGAAATTAAACAGATTTCAGGTGACGGTAATAGATTTGAAATCGTTGTTGAAGGTCTTTACAGAGCAAGAATGGTTGAGGTTTTACGTGAAAAAGCAAGTCTTCGCGGTATAATTGAGCAGGTTGAAGAAATACATCCTGATGATAAAGATTTAAATACAGTTGCAACACTCCGTCTTTTAAAAGAGAGGGTAGATTCTTACGTTAACGTTAGCCCTCGTATTGCTCCTGAAATTTTTCTTTCAGTTTTAGAAGAGTCGGATATAGCTGCTGCAACAGACGATATAGCAGGTCATTTTCATCTTCAGGTAGAGGATAAACAAAAGCTTCTATCAGAGCTTAACGTTTTAACCCGAGCTGAAAAGCTTTGCTCAATTCTTTCTAGAGAAACGGAAATACTTGAAATTGAAACTCAAATCAATGAAAAAGTTCAAGAAAGAATGGATAAGCACCAAAGAGAATATTATCTTCGTGAGCAAATAAAGGTTGCCTCTAACGAGCTTGGTGAAGATGATTCTCCCGTTGCTGAAGCAGAGAAATATAAAGAAAAAATTAAAGCACTTCCTATTGATGATAGGTCAAGAAAACGTCTTCTTGATGAGTGCGACAGATTTATAAAAACAACTCCCGGTAGCCCCGAAGCAAACGTTGCAAGAACTTATCTTGAAAGAGTTGTTTCTCTTCCGTGGGGCGTTTTAACTGAGGATAACCTCGATGTTCAAAGTGCAAGAAAAGTCCTTGAAAAAGACCATTACGGCTTAGAAGATGTAAAAGAAAGAATTCTTGAGCTTATAGCCGTTAAAAAGCTTGCCCCCGATGCTAAAGCACAAATTTTGTGTCTAGTTGGCCCGCCCGGTGTAGGTAAAACCTCTATCGCTCGCTCTCTTGCTGAAGCTATGGGTAGAAAATACGTACGCATCTCTTTAGGCGGTGTTCATGACGAAGCCGAAATAAGAGGTCATAGACGTACCTACATAGGCTCTATGCCAGGTAGAATTATAACCGCAATTGAACAGGCGGGAACGTCTAATCCGCTTGTGCTTCTTGACGAAATAGATAAGCTCGGTAGCGATTATAAGGGTGACCCGTCATCCGCACTTCTTGAGGTTCTCGACGGTGAACAGAATAGCACCTTTACTGATCACTATATTGACGTGCCTTTTGATTTAAGTAAGGTCTTATTTATTACAACTGCTAATGACCCGGCGCAGATTCCCGGTCCTCTTTATGACCGTATGGAAATTATCGAGCTATATAGCTATACTGCTGAAGATAAATTCAGTATTGCGAAGAAATATCTTATACCGAAGCAAATTAAAAATTTCGGTATGAATAGTAAAATGCTTCGTTTCACTGATGGTGCAATCAGAGCTTTGATTTCTGATTATACAAAAGAAGCGGGTGTACGAACGCTTGACAGAACAATTACAAAAATAATCAGAAAGGTTGCCGTTAAATTTGCGGACGGCTTTGAGGGTAAATTTACAGTTTCACCGTCAAATTTAGAGGAGCTTTTAGGTGCGCCTAAATATAAATCTGCAAAGCTTGATTTTGAAGAAATGATAGGTGCCGCTAACGGTCTTGCTTGGACTTCTGTTGGTGGCGAAATGATGCAGATAGAAGTGGCAGTGCTTGAAGGTAGCGGTAAGCTCGAGCTTACGGGCTCTCTCGGTGACGTTATGAAAGAGTCTGCCAAAGCTGCAATTAGCTTTATCAGAAGCCGGTGCGAAAAAATCGGTGTTGATTCTGATTTTTATAAAAATAAAGATATACATATTCACGTTCCTGAGGGTGCAGTACCTAAAGACGGTCCGTCAGCAGGTGTTACGATGACAACAGCTCTCGTTTCCGCACTCACTGAAACTCCTGTTAATAAATCTGTTGCAATGACAGGTGAGATTACCTTAAGAGGTAAAGTGCTTCCTATTGGTGGCTTGAGAGAAAAGTCAACTGCTGCATTTAAAAACGGAATGAAAATTGTTATAATACCCGATGGTAATAAAGCTGACCTTGATAAAGTTAACGATACGGTAAAAAATGCAATAGAGTTTATACCTGTATCAAATCTTGACGAGGTGCTTTCAATTGCTTTAGTTAATAAAGGCAAAAAAAGAGTCGATAAGATTAATACTGTGTCAAAGAAGAATATTAACGAAAATACCAATGATACAAAAACGAACGGTGTTTACTGCAAGGAGGTTTAAGTATGAATTATAATAAGGTTGAATTTGAAGCGGCTTTCGGTACTTTAAAGCAAATACCCGAGTCAGACTTACCCGAAATAGTTTTTGCAGGTCGTTCAAACGTTGGTAAATCATCAATGCTTAACCGCCTTTTTAACAGAAAAAATCTTGCAAGAGTATCTTCAATGCCCGGTAAAACTATTACAATAAACTTCTTTAAGGTTGAAAACGTCAGAATAGTAGACCTTCCCGGTTACGGCTATGCAAAAGTAGCAAAGGGGGAGAAACGCAGATGGGCAGAAATGATGGAGGGGTATTTCCAATCACCACGAAACATCAAACTTGTTGTTCAGCTTGTTGATATGCGTCATAAACCATCTGAGGATGACTATATTATGATGCGTTTTCTTCAGGATGCAGGCTTACCCTTTATTGTTGCTGCAACAAAGTCTGACAAACTCAATAAAACTCAATATAATGAGCGTAAAAACGCTTTAAGAGAAGAATTAAAAGAGTTTGGAGAAGATTTAATTATAATTCCGTTTTCATCTGAAAAAGGTGAGGGTACTGATCTTCTTAAAGCAGAAATAGAAAAGGTTTTATAACCTATAATTAAAAGAAAAGCACTTGTGAAGCCCTAAAGGGCAACACAAGTGCTTTTTACTTTTTTATTAATCGTCATCAAGCTTGAGTATAGCCATAAATGCTTCCTGCGGAACTTCAACCGTACCGAATGAACGCATTCTCTTTTTACCCTCTTTTTGCTTTTCAAGAAGCTTTTTCTTACGGGTAATGTCACCGCCGTAGCATTTTGCAAGAACGTCTTTTCTCATAGCCTTAACTGTTTCTCTTGCAATAACCTTACCGCCGATAGCAATCTGAATTGGTATTTCAAACATCTGTCTTGGAATGTTGTCTTTAAGCTTTTCTGCAATTCGTCTTGCCCTTGAATAAGCCTTGTCAGAGTGAACTATAAATGAAAGAGCATCTACAATGTCACCGTTAAGTAAAACGTCAAGCTTTACAAGGTTTGAACGCTTGTATTCAGAAATTTCATAGTCAAGTGAAGCGTAACCTCTTGTTCTTGATTTCAGAGCGTCAAAGAAATCGTAAATGATTTCATTTAATGGTAAATCATATTTGATTTCAACACGGTCACCAGAAATATAGTCCATATTTTTAAAAGTACCGCGTCTTTCTTGGCATAATTCCATTACAGAACCGACGTATTCAGTAGGTGCGTATATGTGAGCATCTGCAACGGGCTCTTCGCTGAAATCAATATTTGCAGGGTCAAGATAGTGTGTGGGGTTGTCAATCTCTAAAATCTCACCGTTTGTAAGGTGTATTTTGTAAACAACACTCGGCACAGTTGTAACAAGGTCTAAATCGTATTCTCTTTCAAGTCTTTCCTGAATAATTTCAAGATGTAAAAGACCAAGGAAGCCACAACGGAAACCAAATCCTAAAGCACCTGAGGTTTCAGGCTCGTATGAAAGCGAAGCATCATTTAACTGTAGCTTTTCAAGTGCTTCGTGAAGATTTTCGTAGTCAGCACCGTCAGCGGGGTAAATACCGCAATAAACCATAGGTGTAGCTTTTCTGTAACCGGGAAGAGGCTCGCTTGCAGGGTTAGTAGCAAGTGTTACAGTATCACCAACAACTGCATCGCGAACAGTTTTAATTGAAGCGGTGATATAACCAACCTCACCCGAGCAAAGCTTGCTACATGGCTTTAAAGAGGTAGCTTTCATTGTACCAACCTCAACAACTGTAAATTCGGCACCCGTAGCCATCATCTTCATTGTGTCACCAGGTTTAATTGTACCGTCAACAACTCTTACATAAACAATAACACCTTTATAGTTATCATAAACAGAATCAAATATTAAAGCCTTTAAAGGTGCATCGTCGTCACCCTCAGGGCAGGGGATAAGCTCAACGATTTGTTCAAGCACCTCTTCAACGTTTTGACCTGTTTTAGCAGAAACTCTCGGAGCAGTATCGCAAGGGATACCGATAATTTCTTCAACGTCTGCTGAAACTCTTTCAGGGTCAGCAGAGGGAAGGTCAATTTTATTAATAACGGGTACAATTTCAAGGTTATGGTCTAGTGCAAGGTAAGTGTTTGCTAATGTTTGTGCCTCAATACCTTGAGATGCGTCAACAATCAGAATAGCACCCTCACAAGCAGCAAGTGACCTTGAAACCTCGTAGTTAAAGTCAACGTGACCGGGAGTGTCAATTAAATTAAGCTGATAAGCTTCACCGTTTTTTGCGGTGTAATCAAGTCTTACAGCGTGAGCCTTAATTGTAATTCCTCTTTCTTTTTCAAGGTCCATATCGTCAAGAATCTGTGCGGACATATCTCTTTTAGCAACTGTATCTGTCATTTCAAGTAAACGGTCTGCCAAAGTGGATTTACCGTGGTCGATATGAGCAATGATAGAGAAATTTCGTATATTTTCTTTCTTTACTCGGGCCATATTTGTTCCTTTCTGCAGAAATTAATCATTATTTTCTGTGTGATATTTGTATGTAGATAAACGGAATAACTCGTTTATTCTTGCGGTTTCACCGCATAAATAAAGGTATCCGTATAAAGCTTCAAGACCTGTTGCGTATCTGTAATCGGCAGCATCTTGATTTTTGGGGGAATGACTGCTGTGAGCATTTCTGCCTCGTTTAAAAACAGCCTCTTCGTTTTCATTCAAAACGGGGAGTAATTCCCTAATCATTTGTGCCTGAAAGGCAGCGTTAACGTATTTTATAGATTGTTTGTGAAGTTTTCCTGTTGGCTTGTTTTCTTCAAAAGATAGCATTTGTCTTACAAGTAAGCTATAAACCGCATCACCCAAAAAAGCAAGAGTTAAAGGGCTATACATTCTTGCTTTACTTTCAGGCATAACTTCATTAAGAAAAATTTTATAATCTTCATTAGGGGACATAGTCAAACTCCAAATCATAAATACTAACAGTATCACCCTCGGTAATACCGTGGTCTATAAGACTTTGAATAATACCGCTTGTTTGTAAAACGTTTTGGAAATATTGCAACGACTCGTAGTCGTTTAAATCAGTTTTCATAAGAATCTTTGCAAGCCATTCAGCCTCGACGATAAATACGTCACCCTCAACGCGTACTTTATAATCGCGTTTTGCGGTTTTAAGAATATCTTTAGGTGTAATTTCTTGCTTTTCGTAAATCTTAACGGGCGGAAGCTTTTGAAGCTCTGCTGCAACTGCATTTATAAGCTCTTGTGTACCCTCTGCGATAGGTGCAATGATTTCGTAATATTGAAGACCTTTGTCGCATATATATTTTCTGAACTCATCTCTTTGCTCGTCTGTTGCAAGGTCAATTTTGTTACCTGCAACAATTTGCGGGTATTTTATAAGCTCCTCGTTATATTTTGCAAGCTCACTGTTAATAGCTTCGAAATCCTCGATAGGATTTCGGCCTTCGCTACCTGCAACGTCAACAACGTGAACGAGAAGTCTGCAACGCTCAATGTGACGTAAAAATTCGTGACCTAAACCAACACCGTCACTTGCTCCCTCAATAATACCGGGGATATCAGCCATTACGAAGCTACTTTCAGGCCCCATTCTTACAACACCGGGAACGGGGATAAGAGTTGTAAAATGATAATCAGCTATAATAGGCTTTGCTTCGCTTACTACAGATATGAGAGTGGATTTACCAACGTTTGGGAAGCCTATAAGCCCAACATCAGCTAAAAGTTTTAATTCAAGTGTAACGTCCCATTCTTCACCAGGAGCACCGTCTTTAGCAAAACGGGGAACTTGTCTTGTAGCAGTTGCAAAGTGAGGGTTACCCCAACCACCTTTACCGCCTTTAGCAGCAATAAAGGTTTCCTCTTGGCTCATGTCAGCCATAACGAAGCCGGTTTCATTTTCTTTGATAACCGTACCTCTCGGCACTTTAATAATTAAATCCTCACCACGTTTACCATTACAACGTGAGCCTCTGCCGTTTTCACCATTTTGAGCTTTATATTTTCTTTTGTATCTGAAGTCGGAAAGGGTGGAGAGGTTGTCATCAACCTGAAAAACTATATTTCCGCCTCTGCCACCGTCACCGCCGTCGGGACCGCCTGCGTTAACAAACTTTTCTCTGTGAAAAGCTACCGCACCGTTTCCGCCGTTACCTGCAATTATTTTAATTTTCGCTTTATCAACAAACATAATTAATCGTCCTTATTGATTTTTGATATATTCAATTTATTATACTATATTATTTAGAAAATATAAATACTTTATTTAAAAAATAATTAAAAAAGTATTTTACAGATTTTAATCGTATTTTTATAGAAAAGTTATCGAACATTGAACGAACAAAATTGGTTAATTAACTTGAAATTTAGTCAGTTGATTTAACGAAAAATCTATAAAAAATGCGAAAAAACAACAAAATACGCTTGAAAGACCGTAAAAAAGGACTACAAAACGCGAAAAAATAGAACATTTGTGTTGACATTTAGAAAAATGATGCTATAATTAAATCACAAAAACAAATGTTCGTGTTTTGTTCGGAGGTATTATTATGACATTATTTTCAATTGTAAAAGTTGTTTTAGAATTATCAGCAATCGCTCTTCTTTGCTACGGTGTTTACCGTGAAAAAGATTTGATTAAGTTTGAAAGAAAAGTATTTAAATATTTAAAAGCATTTGTTCTTTCTTGTGCTTATACTGTGAAGGATAAGCTTGTAGGTGAGAAGAAAACTGATAACGTAACGTCTGTTGATACATCTGCTTATGAAGAAATGCTTGCTTCTTTAAATAAATCATCAAATGTTTATGATATTAAAATTGCATCTTGATTTTAAGCATAAATTTATAATCTATTACATAATAATTTAAAAGGTCTCTTTAGGTTACTGCTTGTTGACTGTTATAAAGAGTGATAGTATAATTAAGGAAGTACTCTTTTGTTGGTGAGGTTACTATGTTTCGTTTTATCTCTATCCAACTATATCCGATGGGAGTGGTTTTTTGATTAACAGATTAACTCTTGATGTAAACGGTGCGAAGCAATTGTTACCCGAAAGAGACCTTTTTTCTAATAAAGGTAGCTTTGGTAAGGTGTTTTTGATTTGCGGCAGTAAAAATATGGTCGGTTGTTGTTATCTTGCAACATTGGGTGCTTTAAGAAGCGGTGCAGGTCTTGTGACGTTAGCATTTCCTGAGTGCCTTTATATACCGCTTACGTCACGTCTTACAGAAAATCTTTTCTTACCGCTTTCTTGTGACGAAAATGGTTTTATATCAAAAGAAAATTCAGCTTCAATTATTAAAGCAGTTAATGAATCTGACGTTGTTATGGTGGGTTGCGGGATTGGTGTAACTGATGATACAAAATCAGTTGTTAAAGATATTATTCTTAACTCAAAAACGCCTTTGATTTTAGATGCTGATGCTATAAATTGTATTTCAAATTCCGTAGAAATTTTATCGAAAGCTACTTGTGATATTTTACTTACGCCTCATCCGGGGGAAATGAGTAGACTTTGCGGTAAATCCATTGCAGAAATTCAGGAGAACAGAGAAGGTACTGCAATTGAGTTTTGCAACAAATATAAGGTGAATTTACTTTTAAAGGGTCACGAAACCGTTATTTGCAATAAAGAGTGTACAGATATTTATATAAATAAAACGGGTAATACCGGTCTTTCTAAGGGTGGTGCAGGGGATTTACTTTCGGGTATTATTTCAGGTCTTTTACCTTCTATGAAAAAAGAGGGTAAGTCATTGTTTTCTTCAGCAATTTTAGGTACTTTTATTCATGGCTTAACCTCTGATTTTTTGAAAGAGGATTTCTCTGAATATTCAATGCTTCCTACTGATTGTATCGATGCCTTACCTGAAGTATTTTCATTTTTGAGCAATTATATTGAAGATTAAAAGTCTGATAATTGCCTTGTGTTTAATTCTTGTATGCTTTACGGCTTCTTGTAATCAAAATTCCACAATGAGCAAGTCTTCAGAGGTTGATTTTTCAAAAGAAGTTAAAGTCAATATTGAGTATAAATTTGAAGTTTGTGATGCTGTAATTAGTTATCAGAATGGCTGTTTTAATTTTAAATACGGTGACAATTGCGGTACAATCAGCGGTACTGAGGTGATTATAAGCTCTGATGAATACAAAATCTGCAGCAACGAATTAGAGTTTAAAGGAAATATTGATGAGCTTAACGACAACTTTTTACCGTTTATCATTTATAACGTATTGTCTCAATGTAACGGAGTTATAATAACTCAAACGTACGACGAGTTGAAAAAATGCAGTTGCTTTGAGGAAAGTGTTTTGTCACACTTTTTAACATTTGAAATTTACGATAATAACGGAAAATCATCTTATGTTTTAATAATTACGTGAAAACCATAAAAACATCCCATCTTCTTTGTGAAGATGGGATGAACTTATATAATCAACTTGTGAATTAAAGAAGTGAAGCAGCTGCTTCATCAAGGAAGATTTCAACGTCGTTGTGGTTTTGTAAAACTGAAGCGGGAACCTGAGGTGTAACCTCACCTTTAATCATATTGCGAATTGCCTCTGCTTTTTTAGGACCTGTTGCAATAAGAACAATTTTCTTTGCAGACATAATTTGGTTGACGCCCATAGTAAGTGCATAGTGTGGCATAGGGTTTTCGTCAAAGTAAATCTTGTTAGCTTCAATCGTGCTATCTGTAAGCTTTACTTTAAAAGAACCGTCTGTAAAGCTGTCGGCAGGCTCGTTAAAGCCGATGTGAGCATTGTTACCGATACCGAGAAGTTGGATATCAATTCCGCCGGCTTCATTAATTTCATTATCGTATCTTTTGCATTCTGCATCAGTGTCAGCAGCGTTACCGTCAAGGAAGTGAACGTTTTCCTCCAAAATATCAAGACCATTAAAAAGCTGCTCGTGCATAAACGTATAATAGCTGTTTTTATCAGCTTTAGGTAAATCACAGTATTCATCAAGGTTATAAGTTTTAACACCTTTAAAAGAAATACCTTCTTCTTTATGTGTTTTAATAATGTTATTGTATGTAGGAATAGGCGAAGCACCTGTAGCGAGACCTAAAATACAATCAGGATTAGACTTTACCTCATCAGTGAAAATTTTAGCAACTGCAACACCAATTTCTTCTGCAGTTTTTAAAACTGTAACTTTCATTTCATCACCCTTTTAAAAGTTTTTTGATATTATATCACATTTACAAAAAAATTAAAGGTAATTTTTTGATTTTCTTTAATAATTATTGAAAAAAATATAATTAATGGTATAATTAATTATATATTTGGACAGAATAGGTGGTTATGTGGTTAAAAATATCGTTTTCGATATGGGCGGAGTGTTAATTGATTTCAATTTTCCGAAAACTCTCAATGAATATTTTCCCGAAAAATATCACGAAGTTTTAAACCGCGAGGTTTTTAAGAACTCTATATGGCAAGAACTCGATGGTGGTACTCTTCGATCTGATGAAGCTATTGAAAGAATTCTTCCCAAAATTCCTGAAGAAACCCGTGAGTTAATTTCAGAAATGGTTAACGATTTTTACCCGTATATGCCACCGTTTCCTCAAATGTTTGATATTGTTAAAAGAATTAAAGATGCAGGATATCCGGTCTATCTTTTATCAAACGCAACCCCGCGAGTGTTTGACCAATATCTCAATATTCCGTCATTAACGTTGATGGATGGCTTTTTCATTTCCGCACTCTATAAATTGAGAAAGCCACAAAGAGAAATTTATGAAGCTTTTTGCAATAAATTTTCTCTAAAGCCCGAGGAATGTTTTTTTATTGACGATATGCCTCAGAATATTGAAGGTGCAAAGGCTTTTGGTATGAAAGGTCACGTCTTTAAAATTACGGAAATTGAAGCTCTTGAAAAAGCTTTAAATAATGAAGGTGTATTTTTTTAAAACGGAGGATTTTATTATGAGAAAAATTATTACTTTATGCTCTATTATTGTTGCTGCAGCAGTAATTATTACTTGCTTTGCTGCTTGTGGCGGTAAAACAGAGGAAAACACAACAACCGAGCCTACAACTGAAGAAATTGTTACTCAGGTTGGCGAGGTTGAAGGCGTTAAGCTTACCGCTTTTATTGAGGATGAATACATTTTACTTAAAAATGGTGATAAAGTATTCCAAAAATTGATGTATCCCATTAAAAAGAATTTTACAATCGACTTTGCTCTTGCCAAAGAAAATTTCAACTTCCTTGATATGAACTTTGACGGTTTAGCTGACTTCTATATGGCTGTTGGTGAAAAAGACGGTAACGTAGAATTTTATTGTTGGCTCTATAATGCAACTGATAAGCAGTTTGATTATTCAGTTTCGCTTTCTGCTCTCAAAAACATTTCTGTTAATGCAAATGAGCAATTGATTTATTCTTCAGACAATGGTTACTATTATGAATATAATTGGGTTGATGGTCAGTTGAAGGGTGTTACCGTTTATAACAAAAATGAAACTGTTCCCGAAAAGGTTACCCAAGCATCAAACAACTTAAGTCCCAATAAAGATAAAACCACAAGCTCCAACACTCAGGCAGGAGACACTGTTGTTGATTCTTCAAATACAACCACAGAAACTACAAAAACTCCTATGAATACAACTACAACAGCCCCTGTAACAAAGGGTACCATTGTAGTAATTACCGAAACTTTACCTCAACAGGATTGGGAATAAGGAGTTTTTTATGGAAGAAAAGATTATAAGTGCAGTTGAAAGTACTGCCGAAAACAAAAAACAGTCAAAAGATAACGATTTTCAGTTCTTTAAATGTTGCTCCGCTTCTCTTAAGAAGTTTTCCCTTATAATGTTTGTTGTCAATATATTTTTGATTCTTGTTGCGGCAGTTATAGGTATCTTTGTTTGCATTGCTTACGTAAGTGTTGAGATGATATCTATTCTTGCTTTCCCGATTTTCTGTGTTGTGGCAATACTTATTATTATCGCAAGATTTATTTCGGCTTTAATATACGGCTTTGCAGAAATCGTTGAAAAACACGAAGATAAATAAATTGAATAAAAATTCATATTTATACGGATTTTTTGCATTTTAGTATTGACAAATAAAAAATGCAGGAGTAAAATTACCACATACTATTTGAGTGAGGTGTTACAGATGTATCAAAGTTTTAATCGATTTTATTACTTTATTAAGGATTGTCTGTACACTGCTCAAAATTGCAACTAATTGTAATTTTAGTGATATAGACAGTCCGCATTCTGCTATGCTTTTAAAAGCATATTAGTTTGCGGATTTTTTATTTGGAGGATTATTTATGGTTTCAGAAAAAATGATGCAGCTCGGTAAAAAAAGCTCAATTATTCGTGAGATTTTTGAGTACGGCAAAAAAAGAAAGGCAGAAATTGGTGTTGAAAACGTATTCGATTTCAGCCTTGGTAACCCAAGTGTTCCCGCACCCAAAAAGGTTACAGATGTAATGACAAAACTAATAAGCGAAGTACCTGCCGAGGTGCTTCACGGTTATACCTCAGGACCCGGTGATATGAATGTAAGAATCGCAATTGCCGAGTATATTAAAAGTAAATTTGGCGTTGATGCTAATGCAGGTTTAATTTATATGACTTGTGGTGCTGCGGCATCTCTTACAATAACTTTAAATGCTATAACAGAGGCTGGTGATGAGGTAATAGCGTTTGCACCTTTCTTCCCTGAATACAGAGTTTTTGCTGAACAAGCTGGTGCAAAGTTTGTAACAGTTTCTTGTAAGGAAGAGGATTTACAGATTGACTTTCAAGCTTTAGAAAAAGCTATTAATAAAAATACAAAGGCTATTATAATTAATTCACCTAATAATCCCTCAGGCGTAATTGTACCTGAAAAGGATATTATTAAGCTTACTGATTTACTTAAGGAAAAACAGAAGGAGTATAACAAAGAAATTTTCCTTATCTCAGATGAGCCCTATAGAGAGCTTGTTTTTACAGGTGAAAAGGTTCCATACATACCTTGCTATTACGATAATTCATTTGTTTGTTATTCATATAGTAAAGCTCTTTCGCTTCCCGGTGAAAGAATTGGTTATATCTTTGTTTCGCCTAATATGAAAGACGCGGGTGACGTTTATGCTGCTGTTTGCGGTGCAGGTCGTGCTTTAGGCTATGTATGTGCACCAAGCCTTATGCAGTATACGATTGCACAGTGCCTTGAGGATACCGCTGATATCAGCATATATGAGAAAAACAGAAAGCTTCTTTATGAAGGTCTTACAGATATTGGTTATACAGTTATCAAACCCGATGGTGCATTTTATATGTTTGTAAAAGCACTTGAGGAGGATGCATTTAAGTTCTATGAAAGAGCGAAGAATTTTGAATTGCTTCTCGTACCTAGTGATGATTTCGGTTGCAAAGGGTTTGTAAGAATTTCTTACTGTGTAGATACTCTGCTTATTGAAAATTCACTTCCTGCCTTTAAAGCACTTTATGAGGATTATAAAAAATGATTGACTATGAAAAAGAATTTCACGAAGCAAGAAATACTATAAGTGAAATTGATGTAAAAATTGCAAAGCTTTTTGAAGAGCGTATGAACGCCGCAAAGGTTGTTGCAGAATATAAGAAAGTAAACGGAATTCCTGTTGAGGATAAGGAAAGAGAGAAAATACTTCTTGAAAAGAACAGTCAGATGGTTACTGAAGACGAAATTCGTTCTTATTACGTAAACTTTCAGAAATATATGATGAAGCTTTCAAAGGATTTTCAACATAAAATTCTCGACGGTACAAGGGTAGCTTTCTCAGGCGTGAAAGGTGCTTTTGCCGAAATAGCAGTTAAAAAGATTTTTCCCGACTGTGTACCCGTTGGTTATCAGGATTTTAAAGCTGCATATAAAGCCGTTGAAAACGGTGAATGTGAATGTGCGGTTTTGCCTATTGAAAATAGCTTTGAGGGTGACGTTGCAAGGGTTATGGATTTAACCTATTTCGGTTCGCTTTTCATTAACGGTGTTTATGATATGGCGGTTGAACAACACCTTTTCGGTACACCTGATTCTCATAAAAAAGATATTAAGAAGGTTATTAGTCACCCCCAAGCTTTGGGTCAGTGTAGTGAATATATTTCTGAAAAAGGCTTTGAGATTGAAGAGGCTGTTAACACAGCCGTTGCAGCTCAAAAGGTAGCAACCGATGGTGATAATTCAGTTGCGGTTATCTGTAGCTTGGAAGCAGGTAATGAATACGGATTAAAACTACTTGACAGAAAGATTAATGAAAACAATACAAATACAACAAGGTTTGGTGTTTTCTCTCGTATCCCGAGAGGCGAGAGTGTTGGCGATGAGCACTTCATTCTTCTCTTTACCGTTCGCGATGAAGCAGGCTCTCTTTGTAAAGCTGTTTCAGTTTTCAGTGAATTAGGTTATAACCTTAAAGCTTTAAAGAGCCGCCCCTCTAAAGACGTTATATGGAATTATTACTTCTTCCTTGAGGGCGAGGGTAAATTAACTAAAGAATCAGAAGAAAAGATGCTTTCAGAGCTTTCAAAGGTTTGTACTAACGTACGTCTTGTTGGCAGATACGGAAAAGAACAAATTATTTAAATTTAATTTGGAGCAATATTATGGAAATGACAGTTAAAACGTCAATGGGCAATTATAATATCACTATATTACGCGGTGCTATTAACAATTTAAATAAATATTGCAATACAGGTAAAAAAGCTCTTATTGTAACTGATAGCGGTGTGCCTTTTGAATATGCCGATACTGTTTCAAAGCAGTTTAAAAACAGTGTTATAAAAATCATTCCCCAAGGTGAAAAAAACAAAAATTTTGAAACCTATAAAACGTTACTTGAGGTATTAAGTGAAAATGAATTTACTCGTAACGATTGCGTTGTTGCAGTCGGCGGTGGCGTTGTAGGTGATATTTCAGGCTTTACTGCTTCTACGTATATGAGAGGTATTGATTTTTATAATATTCCTACAACATTGTTATCGCAGGTTGATTCTTCAATCGGAGGTAAAACTGCGATAGATTTTTACGGCTATAAAAACACTGTAGGTGCTTTTTATCAGCCTAAAGCAGTTGTAATTGACCCTGACGTTTTAAAAACTCTCTCTCAAAGACAGCTTAATAACGGTCTTTGTGAAAGTATAAAAATGGCAGCAACGTCAGACAAAGACCTTTTTAATCTTATTAAAAACGGCGATGCATACGAAAATATTGAAATCGTTATTGAAAAATCATTGAAGATTAAAAAAGACGTTGTTGAGAAAGATGAGAAAGAAACAGGCTTAAGAAGAGTGCTTAATTTCGGTCATACCGTTGGTCACGCCGTTGAAACCTCAATGGGATTGAATGATTTACTTCACGGTGAATGTGTTTCTATCGGTATGCTTGCATTTTCTTCGGATAGTGCAAAAAATCAATTGGTTTCAGCTTTAAATAAGTATAATTTACCTACCGAGTTACCTTTATCGGCGGATGAAATTTTATCTGCATTAAGGCACGATAAAAAAGCAAATTCAAAAGGGGTTAATGCAGTATTTGTTGATGAAATCGGTAGCTTCAGATTAGAGTTTATAGATTTTGAAAAGCTTGATGAATTAGTAAAGGGGGCGTATTGAGTTGAAGAATACTTTCGGAAACAATATCTCTGTTACACTTTTCGGCGAAAGTCACGGTGAAGCAATCGGTGCAGTGCTTGACGGTATTCCTGCGGGTATAGAGGTAGACCTCGATTTTATCAGGAAACAGCTTGATTTAAGACGTCCTGTTGGTAAAATTTCAACCCCTCGTAGTGAAGCTGATAAATTTCAGATTGTCAGCGGTTACTTTAACGGTAAAACAACAGGCACTCCCATTTGCATTGTTATACCTAACGAAAATACGCATAGCAAGGATTATTCTTCCTCTTACGGCAAAGCAAGACCCGGTCATGCAGATTATACGGCTTTTTGTAAATACAACGGCTCAGAAGACTATAGAGGTGGCGGTCATTTTAGCGGAAGGATAACTGCGGGACTTGTAGCTGTCGGTTCTATCGCTATTAAAACGCTTGCTTCAAAGAATATTAAAATCGGTACTCATATTTTAAAATGTGCAGAGGTTTTTGATGATTCTTTTGAAAATATTGATGAAGAGTTAGATTCTTTAAATAATAAAGCTTTTGCAGTAATTAATGATGACAAAGGCAAGCAGATGATTGAAAATATTGAAAAGGCTGCCGCAGAGGGCGACAGTGTTGGCGGTATTCTCGAAACTGTTGTAACAGGTCTTCCCGTTGGCGTGGGTGAGCCTTGGTTTGATTCTCTTGAAGGTGTGCTTTCTCACGGCTTGTTTTCAATTCCTGCGGTTAAAGGCGTTGAATTTGGTCGAGGCTTTAGCTGTGCCGATATGCTCGGTAGCGAAATGAACGACTCATTCAAATTAGATAACGGTGAAATCGTTACAGAAACTAACAATAATGGTGGTATAAATGGTGGTATTTCAAACGGTATGCCGTTAGTTATTAAATGTGCCGTAAAGCCAACACCGTCAATTTCAAAAGAGCAGAATACAGTTGATTTTATAAATAATGAAAATACAGTTCTTTCTGTTAAAGGCAGACACGACCCGTGTATTGTCCATAGAGCCCGTGTTGTTGCCGATAGCGTTGTTGCAATTGCTTTGTGCGATATGCTTTCGCAGAAATTCGGTATTGATTGGTTTGGTGAAAATTAATGGATTACGGTTGTATAGGTGAAAAGCTTTCTCATAGCTTTTCTAAAGAAATTCATAATGCCCTTACCGATTACGACTATCAGCTTTTAGAGTTAAAAAGAGAAGAGTTAAAAGCTTTTTTCACTGAAAGAAGCTTTAAAGCTATAAACGTTACAATTCCTTATAAGCTTGACGTTATTCCTTATCTTGATTGGATATCAGATGAAGCAAAGGCTATAAACGCAGTGAATACAATTGTAAACCGCAACGGAAAGCTTTACGGATATAATACGGATTTTTACGGTTTAAAAGGTCTTATTGAAAGAAAGGTAAAGTCATTTAAAGGTAAAACGGTTGCGATTTTAGGTAGCGGCGGCACTTCTAATACAGCCTTTGCCGTTGCAAACAGTCTTGAAGCGGAAAACATAGTTAAAGTTTCCCGTAAAAAGCAAGAGGGCTATATTACCTATGATGAGCTTTGCGAAAGCTATAGTAATTGCGAAATAATAATAAATACTACACCATGCGGAATGTATCCTAAAGCAGGTGTAGCGGCGGTTGATATTAATAAATTCCCTTGTGTTGAAGCTGTGTTTGATGCGGTTTATAATCCGCTTAAATCGAAGCTTATTTTAGATGCAGAGAAAAAGGGGATAATTGCAGACAGCGGTCTTTATATGCTCGTTTCTCAAGCGGCTTACGCGGTAGAAAAGTTTATTGATACTACCGTTTCTCTTGAAAAAATCGAAGAGGTTTTCAGAAAAATTTATAAAGATAAAATGAACGTTGTTTTAATTGGTATGCCTGCAAGTGGTAAAAGCTCCGTCGGCAAAGAATTAGGAAAAATGCTCTCAAAGACCTTTGTCGATAGTGATATAGTTCTATCCGAAAATGCTGAAAAAACTATTCCTGAAATCTTTAGTGAATACGGTGATGCGTATTTCAGAGAGCTTGAAAAGGATACTATAAAAAATATTTCGTCTGAAAATTCCCATATTGTAGCAACGGGTGGCGGTGCTATCTTAAACTATGAAAATATCGAGAATTTAAAAAGCAATGGAAGAATATATTTCCTTGATAGACCTCTTTCAATGCTTTTAACTACTGATGACAGACCTTTATCAAGCAATAGGGCAGACCTTGAAAAAAGATATAACGAAAGATACCAGCTTTACAGAAAATATGCAGACGTCATCATTGACGGTAGCGGCTCTGTAAATGAAGTAGCAAAAAGAATTGAGGCGGATTTTTATGGATATTCTTGTAATTAACGGTCCTAATCTTAATATGCTCGGTATAAGAGAGCCTGATATTTACGGCAAGGAAACTTATACGTCATTAATTGAAAAAATTGAAGCTTATGCAGAAAAGAAAAACGTCAACGTCAGCTGTTATCAATCTAACCACGAGGGCGATTTAGTTGATGTTATTCAATTTGCTTACGGCGTTTATGACGGTATCGTTATAAATCCCGGTGCTTATACTCATACAAGCATAGCCATTCTTGATGCTTTGAAAGCAGTCGGTATTCCTGCTGTTGAGGTTCATATATCCGACGTTGATGCAAGAGAGGATTTCAGAAAAACAAGCTACGTAAGACAAGCTTGCTTTGAAACAATAAGCGGTAAAGGTACTGACGGGTATCTTTTAGCAATAGATTCTTTAATAAAGAAGATGAAATAATGAACGTGCAAATTTCCCCTTCAGTTGCAAAGGGCAAAATACATCCGCCACCCTCAAAAAGCTGTGCCCATAGATTACTGATATGTGCAGCCTTGAGTCACGGAGTAAGTAAAATATCAAATATTGGATCTAACGACGATATTCTTGCAACTATAGATTGCCTGAAAGAATTAGGTGCTGATATTGATATTTACGGTGGCGTTGCAACTGTTAAAGGTATTGATATATCAAAAAAGAAAAAAATGCTTCAGCTTAACTGTAACGAAAGCGGAAGCACCTTAAGATTTTTTATCCCTTTAAGCTTAATTTTAAGCGAAGAAACTGTTTTTTACGGAAGCGATAGGCTTCTCTCGCGTCCTCAAAGCGTGTATGAAGCGATTTTTAAAGAGCAGGGTTGTTTCATTGAAAATAACGGAAAACACCTTAAAACAGCCGGAAAACTAAAATATGGTGTGTTTAAAATGAAAGGAGACGTTAGCAGTCAGTTTTTAACAGGTCTCCTATTCGCCTTACCTCTTCTTAAGGGTGACAGTGAAATCGTTTTGACTACTCCTCTTGAAAGTTCACCTTACGTTGATATCACAGTTGACGTTTTATCAAAGTTCGGTGTTTCAGTTGAAAGAAAGTCGGATAGTTGTTTCTATATTAAGGGTAACCAAAAATATTTACCTCAATCGCTTTCGGTTGAATGCGATTGGTCGAACGCAGCTTTTCTTGATGCGTTTAATCTTTCGGGTGGTAACGTAGCTATTGAAGGTTTAGATTATATGAGCTGCCAGGGTGATAAGGCTTATAAAAGCTTTTATGAAAAAATTAAATCAGGTTGCCCCGAAATTGATATTTCAGATTGCCCCGATTTAGGTCCCGTTCTTATAGCTACTTCAGCAATTTGTAACGGTGCCGTAATTAAAGGCACGAAAAGATTAAAAATAAAAGAGAGCGACCGTGGGGAAGCAATGAAGCAAGAGCTTAAAAAGTTCGGTGTAGATATTATTGTAAACGAAGATTCTATCATTGTACCGAAAGCAAAGCTTGTTACACCAAACGAAATTCTTTGTTGCCACAATGATCACAGAATTACAATGTCACTTGCTGTTTTGTGTAGCGTTGTCGGCGGTGTGCTTGAAAATGCACAATGTGTTAATAAAAGTTATCCCGAGTTTTTTGATGATATAAAAACGCTTGGAATACAATATAAAATCATCTGATTGGAGATAATTAAAATGAGTATGAATTTCAAAAGAAAACTTCCTATTCCTATGGAAATAAAAGAACAGTTTCCGTTAACTGCTAAAATGGCAGAACAAAAAGAGAAAAATGATGCTGAAATTAAAGCAGTTTTTACAGGAGCTTCTGATAAATTTCTTCTTGTAATCGGACCTTGCTCCGCTGATTCAAAAGAGCCGGTTCTTGAATATATTTCAAGACTTGCAGAGGTTAGAGAAAAGGTTAAGGATAAAGTAGTTATTATCCCTCGTATTTATACAAATAAGCCAAGAACTACAGGCTCAGGCTATAAAGGAATGCTTCATCAGCCCGACCCTAACGAAAAACCTGATATGCTTCATGGCATTATTTCAATTCGTGAATTACATATGTGTGCGCTTCGTGATTACGGTTTTTCTTGTGCAGATGAAATGCTTTACCCAGCAAACTATCGTTACCTTTCAGACCTTCTTTCTTACGTTGCTATCGGTGCTCGTTCTGTTGAAAACCAAGAGCACAGACTCGTTTCAAGCGGTCTTGGCATTCCGGTAGGTATGAAAAACCCCACAGGTGGCGATTTATCGGTTATGATGAACGCGGTTACCGCTGCTCAAAGCAGTCACACCTTCCTTTACAGAGGCTGGGAGGTTGAAAGTGAGGGTAACCCTTATGCTCACGCAATCATGAGAGGTCTTGTTGACCGTGACGGTCACAGTATTTCAAACTATCATTACGAGGACCTTTTAAACCTTAACGAAGCTTATCAAAAGTCAGGCTTAAAGAATCCCTCTTGTATAGTTGATGCAAACCACGCAAACTCAGGTAAAAAATATCTCGAGCAGGTGAGAATCACAAAAGATATTCTTTATAGCAGAAACCATAATAACGATATCAAAAAGCTTGTAAAAGGTATTATGATAGAAAGCTACCTTGAAGATGGTGCTCAAAAAATCGGTGACGGTATTTTCGGTAAATCAATAACTGACCCTTGTCTTGGTTGGGAAAAAACCGAAAAGCTCATCTACGATATTGCAGAGCAGGTGTAATATAGTATAATAATTCTGTGGTGTTTCGGCACTGCGGAATTATTTTTTTGTTTTTATGAAACTTTTTTGAAGTTTAAAACGTTTAATAAGTGAAAGGGGTGATACCTTGCGGGATAAAGAACTTGTACAACAAGCAAAATACGGTGACAAAGAGGCTTTGTCGCAAATTGTCAGGCGTTATTATAACGAAGTTTATCTTTTTATATACCGAAGGCTAGGTGATAGCTATTCTGCAGAGGATATCACTCAAGAGGTTTTTTTGAAATTTACACAGTGTTTACCACAATATAAAGAGAAGGATAAACTAAAAAGCTATTTATTGTCTATTGCAATTAATTGCTCTAACGATTATTACCGAAAAACAAAACGTGAAGTTTTAGATGAAAATATCGAAATAACAGAAGAAACAGTGGTTCATTTTGACACGGATATGCGTGAATGTATTAAATCGGCGTTATTGCAGCTTCCCGATGAACAAAGAAACGTAATAATTCTGCGGTATTATCACGATTTGAAAATCAGAGAAATAGCACGTGTTACAAGTTGCTCACAATCAACGGTAAAATCAAGATTATACCGTGGTGAAAACCAATTGAAAGAAATATTGAAAGGAGTTTTATGATTGAAAAACAATGAGATTAAATCTGTTCTGAATTATTATAAAGTTGGACTGCCTGACAAAGTAAAAATTGAATCTACAGTTTTAAACGTTATAAATAGTCAGCGTACCGTTAAAACTCCAGAAATAACCTTTAAAAGAATAATTTTAAGTCAAATTAGTAGCGTGAAAAACTCGTTTTGGTTATTCTCTTTTTTGTTTTTGATAGCCATTGTGTTTATGTATTTGAAAATTGACAGTGAATATACAACGCTATTCTTGTTTTCAACTACACCGTTTTTGAATATTGTTGCTTTGCCAACCTTGTTCTTTACCTTTGACAGAGAAAGAATGGAGCTAGAAGGGGCCTGTCTTATCAAGCCTGCAACCGTGTTTTCGGCTAAAGCTGTAATTTGCGGTGTGCTTGATATATTTTTAATTCTCTTTGCAGTAGTTATATCTGCGATTGTAACCGACGTACCTGTTTTTCAAAGTGCTTTTTTAGGTTTTGTTGGATTTACAAGTTCTGCCTTTATAGCAATGTGCTTTAGCTTGTTTTTTAAAACACAGGTTGCAATGGCGGCAACGTCGGCTATATATGCGGTCGCAGTTTCTTCCGTGTTCGTCATTGAGGATGTTGCGAATTTTTTTTTAAATATGAATTTTGCAACTCTGGCAATAATATTCTTATTGTTTTTCATATTACTCTCAGGAGTAATGTATTATACAAAAAACAATTACAAATATGAAAGGGTGGTATTCTTATATGGAGCTGAAAATATCTAACGTTACTAAAAAATACGGAGAAAAAATTGCCGTCGATAGTGTTAGCATTACCTTGAATAATGGTGTTTGTGCATTATTAGGTGCAAACGGTAGCGGTAAAACTACGTTAATGAGAATGATTGCAGGCGTTCTTTCTAATACTGCAGGAAGTATTTCTCTTGACGGAAGAAGCATTGAAATACTTGATTCTGCATATAGAAACGTTCTAGGCTATTTACCTCAAAACTTTGGATGCTATAAAGATTTTAAGGTAAAAGATTTTCTTTTGTATATGTGTGCTTTGAAAGGCATAGACGGTAAATTTGCAAAAAAACGTTGCGACGAAATGCTTTTAAAGGTTGGTCTTGAAGACGTGTGTAATAAAAAAATCGGTGCTTTATCAGGCGGTATGAAGCAACGGTTAGGAATAGCTCAGGCACTTTTAAACGACCCAGCTATTTTAATTCTTGACGAGCCAACGGCAGGTCTTGACCCTAAAGAAAGAATAAGGTTCAGAAATCTTATTTGTGAGCTTTCAAAAGACCGTATAATTATTTACGCTACACATATTGTTTCGGATATTTCTTATATTGCCGATAGGGTATTGCTAATGAAGGCTGGAAGAATTGTTGCCGATGGCTCAACAGAGGAGCTTCTGAATATCGTCAAAGGTAAGGTGTGGTCTGTAGACATAATGCGAAATGAACTTGGATTTTACCAAAATAAATATAGTGTTGGTGCTATTTCCGACAGTGAAATAAAAGAGGTTAACGTAAGAATCGTTAGCGACGTAAAGCCTGACGAAAACGCCATAGAGGCTCTACCCGACCTTGATGACGTTTATTTATATTATTTTGGTGAGGTGGCGGATGTTGAAAACAGTAATTAAATACGAGCTTATCAAGATATTTAATTCAAGGTTGGTTTCCGTAGTGCTTTTAGTTGCTTTTATTATATCTTTCGGTGTTTCTGCTTTTAATTCAATTCAATATAAATCGGGGGAAAAGGGTTACTACAAAATTAATGATATGAATGGTAATCATTTTCCTGAAATATTTGTTTCAACTGAAAATATAGATACCCTTGCTTCTCAATTGAAAAAATTTGAATCAAGAGAAGAAATATATGAAACCGATGCAAGTATAGTGAATACTTATGCGGGTATTACTTTTAAAGGGAAATACGATATTGATAAAAGTGCGTTGCTCCGTGCGGCTTCGAACGGTGAAATCACAAATGAAGAATATCACAAGGCTTTAACTGATTACCAATCCGCACCATGTATAAAAGAAGAGTTTTTAGCAGATTACTTTGAATTATATTATCCGGTTTCTTGCTATAACAATATTTCAAATAACATTGAATCAACTCTTAAATGGTTGATTGAAGAAGATATGGAAGTATTATACGAAACTTCCAAGCTTGCAAAAACTGTGAGAGAGGAACAAGCTTTAAACAAAGGCGTTGTTTTTACGTATGACTACGGTTGGTCTTTAGGAGATGAAATGCTTTCGTACCTCGTACCTTTGTATATGATTGTTGTGGTATTCGGTCTTTGTAACATGTTTTCAGGTGAATATTCTTTAGGCACGGATTCGCTCGTTAAATCAACGCTCAGAGGTAGAAAAAAGTTTGTGTTGATGAAATATTCAACAGCCATAATCTATTGTCTAATTTCTACTGTTGCTATAATTGTGATTTGTTATTTGCCTTCACTTGTTTTGGTAGGCTTTTCGGGTTATAACGTAGGTACTATCTATACAAATATTGAAATGTTACTTTTAAAGTTCGTATCTTTATTAATAGGCGGTATTAGTATAAGTACTGTTGTTATGTTCTTTTCAAGCTTATTTAATAAGCTTACATATGTTCTTTTCGCTTCGATAATTACTATGGTTATTCCTTATGTATTACTTTACATACCAAGCTTGAATTTTGCTTCACAAATAATTTTACACCTATTACCTTTTAATCTTTCGTTTGATTCATATTGGTTGTTTGATAATTATATTTCAATAGATGTTATAGAAATATTTTTCTTTATACCGGCAGTTATCTTTAACGTTTTTAGCTCAGTTATAGTTTACTTTATGACAGTAAAATTCTTTTCGAAACATAAAATTATGAATTGAGGTGGTTTTGTGGGCAATCTTATTAAATTTGAATTGAAAAAAATATTTCAAAATAAGCTTTGTTTTGCTGTTATTATTCTTGTGTTAATTGGTAGTATAGCTTTAACGGGTTATAATTTATCCCAGTATAAAAGTGGGGTACGAGGCGAGTATGCCCTTAGCGATATGGACGGTAGAAAAATGCCTGAGGTTTTTGTTTCAAACGAGAACATTGAAGAACTCAAAGCTCGGTTAGTTGAATTTGAAGCTAATGATGATATTTACACAACCTATGAAGAGGTTGAAAAGACTTTAGTATATGTTAACGGTGTTGCTAAAAATCCTTACCGTAGCATTTACCACGGTAAATATGAGTTCGATATGGATGAACTGATTAATAAATATGAAGCGGGTGAGATTACTGAAAGCGAGTATTTATCAATAATTCAGGAAGAGTTACCCTTTATTCATTTGGATTATTTTCCCGAGTATTTTGAGCTTTACGCACCTGTTAAGGAATATAATCAACAGATTAACGGAATTAATGAGTTGCGAGAAACCGCAGAAAATTTTAAAGGAACTGTTGATGAAAAAATTTATCTTCATAAGGCTGAGTTAATTGAAAAATCTTTAGAAGAAGGCTTTACCTACGGTTATGATTACGGTTGGGAATCAGCATTCTCTTCCTTTTCAGATGGCACAATATCACTTCTTTTGGTTGCGGTTGTTATTATGGGTGTCTGTAACTTGTTCTCAAACGAATATTCTTACCGAACAGCCGAGTTGCTTATTGTAAGTAAAAACGGTAAAAAGAAAACCGTTTCAGCTAAAATAATTGCTTCTGTAATTTACGCTGTTATTTGTTCAATAGTTTTTTGTGGAATAGTATTTTCTGTTAATTTTGCTTTTCTTGGCGCAGAAGGTATGAACGTCGGTGTTGGTATCAGTAACCTTGAAAGAGCGTGTATATCAATACCGTTTATTACTCTCGGAAGCATTATAATTGCATTGCTGTCACTTGCTGTGTCGTCGCTGTTTACTAAGCCCGTTGTTTCAACCTTTGGGGCTTTGTTTATCGGCTTTTTTCCAATGATTTTAAATTTCTACGTTTTGTTGGAAGAGCCTTTAGAAACACTAACAAAAATTACTCCCGTTATGATGATTTGCGGAAATTATATAACTTATGACGATTTTGTCGTTATCAGTGAAAACGTTTTAAATATCGTAACGATGTTTATTCCTGTATCAATATTGCTGTTTGTTTTAACGTCGGTAATTTGTATGGTTAAATTTTGCAAGTATCAGGTTAAAAATTAAGAAATCACCCCAACGACTCTCTGAATCGTTGGGGTGAAATGTTATTATCTATTAATTTTAAAATTCACAAAACCAATTGTTGTTATCAAGAGGACCACCCGTCATAAGCTCGGTAGCCGCATCTTTAACATGAGTTAAAGTTCTTATAAGTCCGCCGTTTTTAATGTGGAGCTTTTTAACTATTTTAAGCGGTAAAGCGAGAGCTTGAGTGAAAACTGTATAATAAGCAGAGCCTTCCTCGTGCTTTACAAGTGAGCCATCAAGGATAGAACAGAAAGCACTAAATACCATATCGGTAACTTTTACGTCGGCAATTTCTTTAGCAGCTTTTTTATCAATAGCCTTACCAAAAGTAATAAAGTTCATTATTTTAGAAGCCTTTTTAACCGTAAGGTTATCAAGCCATTTTAAAACGGGTCTTGCAACTATCCATATTTTACTTGCTTTTTCAGCACCTAAACCGATAGCCTCAACAACCGCTAAAAACTTATCCTTCTCGTTAACTGCCGCAGATTTAATAATATCACTGAAAAGGGCAGTAGCGTGATTTTTTAGAAAATCGTTTGTGTATTCCTTGCCGTTGTGAGTAAATTTTTCAGTGTGCTCTGTTTTAATATCAATACCGTCATTGTAAACGTCGCAGTAAAGAATAGGGGCAGGGTAGCCACTGATAGAGCCTGCATTGATTTCGTAAAAATGCTTACCGCTGTCTGTAACAAGCTTCCTTATTGATTGCATATGAGAGTGACCTGTAAACATAACAGGGAAATCAATGTTAGCAAATTTGGTGCATTGCTCAATTCTATTGTCAACGGAGCCCTTGCCGTTAATAATTCTTTGGAATTCAGTTAAAAACAAATGATGATGTTGCATACCGAAAACAACGTCACCACGGTTTTTAACTTCAGTTACTTGCTCCGCAATCCAACTGAAATGCTCGTCAGAATAACCCGAGCCACCGCTACCGTTTTGGTCGTCATCAAGGCAAAACACGCTTACTCCATCGCAAGGACGAACAACGTATGAAACCTTATTCTGATGCGTGTAAAAGGTTGAAATTGCATCATCAACACCGAAATCCTTATAAAACTCTGCAAGCTCTTCGGGTGGAATAGTTTCAACGTCGTGATAGATTTTGTCGCCCTCGTATCGTCTTGGGTTACCGTCGCAACACCAATCGTGAGTTGCGGTAACAACGTAAACGGGCATAACCTTTTTGAATTCGTAAAGAATTTCACGCATTTCTGTATGGGAAACTGTTTCACCATCGTTTGAAAGGTCACCGGCAATAAGGAGAAATTTGGCATCAGAGTTTTTGATGTGTTCAAGAGCGGCAAGAACAGT
>JAZROI010000028.1:0-13426 GCA_045648585.1 Acutalibacteraceae bacterium | reverse complement strand
CCCTTTGTTTCACGGGTGATACAAATTGAACCGCCACCGATACCAACTTTAATGAAGTCTGCACCTGCGTCTGCGAGGAAACGGAAGCCGTCACGGTCAACAACGTTACCTGCACCAACCTTTACTGTGTCACCGTATTTTTCTCTGATGAAAGCGATTGTGCGTTTCTGCCATTCTGTGTAACCCTCTGAAGAGTCGATACAAAGAACGTCTGCACCTGCTTCAACGAGTGCGGGAACTCTTTCTGCATAGTCTCTTGTGTTGATACCTGCACCAACCATATATCTCTTCTGGTCGTCAAGAATTTCCTGGGGATTTTCTTTGTGCTGAGAATAGTCTTTACGGAAAACGAAATACATAAGGTTTCCGTTGTCATCAACGATGGGAAGAGAGTTAAGCTTGTTTTCCCAAATGATATCGTTTGCTTCTTTAAGAGTTGTAGCTGCAGGAGCAGTAACAAGCTTTTCAAGAGGAGTCATAAACTCGCTTACTTTTAAATCCATAGGCATACGGCTTATTCTGTAGTCACGAGATGTAACAACACCAACAAGCTTACCTGTTGCAGTACCGTCTTCAGTAACCGCCATAGTTGAGTGGCCTAATTTATCGTAAAGAGCGACAACGTCGTTTAATGTGTCGTTAGGGCAAAGGTTTGCATCACTTACAACAAAGCCTGCTTTGTAGCTTTTAACCTTTGCTACCATTGCAGCTTCGTCTTCAATAGACTGAGAGCCGTAAATGAAAGACATACCGCCTTCTTTTGCCAATGCAATTGCGAGTGTATCGTTTGATACAGACTGCATAATAGCAGAAACAAGAGGAATATTAAGAGTAATAGGGGCTTCCTCACCTTTTCTGTATTTGCAAAGGGGAGTTTTTAAATCAACGTTGTTAGGAATACAGTCAGGACCGGTGTAACCGGGAATAAGCAAGTATTCGCTGAATGTTCTTGAGGGTTCTGTGCAATAATGTGCCATTCAAATCGCTCCTTGTAACGAAATTATTACATTAAATTGTACTGCTATTTTTCTAAAATGTCAACTATAAATAATAACGATAATCACCCGACTTTTTTCGATTAAATTATTGTAAAATGACATATTCTATGATATTATCTCCTTAATTATTAACCGAATGGGTGATGTTTATGGCACATTTTGAAATTGATTTTCACGACAAAAACAGTGAAAGATTTATGATTAGCGGTCGTATCAACCAGATTTTAAGGGATATGGAGGCAAAATTCCTTATTGCAGATAGCGTTGATACGGGCGATTTTTTATTCCGAGACGGTCAGTATTCTATTGAGGAAAAGGATGCAGGCGAGTGGGTACCCTTTAAAGCAAATAAAGATTATTGGGGTTATAAAGAGTGTTATTGCTGGTTTAAGCAAAATATAAAAATCCCCGAAAGCTTTAAGGGTCAGCACGTTATTTATAACATTACGCCTTATAGTGGTAGAGGTTGGCGTGATGAGGTGAACCCCCAGTTTATTATCTATGTTAACGGTAAGGTTGTTCAAGGTGCAGACAGTAACCATAGATACGTAACCCTTACCCCTTGTGCAGATGGTGGCGAGGAGCTTGAAATCTGTATTAGTGCATACTCTGACGATTGGGAGTGGAAGGGCGAGATTCAGCTCGGCGCTCAGCTTCAGGTGTTCGATGATATTGCTTATGATACATATTTTGACATTATAACACCCTTGAAGGTTGCAAAATATAAAGGCGAAGACAGCGATGCAAGAGTTAATATTCTTAAAGCACTTAACGAAGCTTGTAATATTCTTGATATTGATACAAATGATAGAGATATTTTTCACGAATCTTGTATTGAAGCATCAAAATATCTTGACGAAAATCTTTACGGTAAGTTTGAAGAGGCAACTGCTTGGTGCGTAGGTCATACTCATATTGACGTTGCTTGGTTATGGCGTCTTCGTCAGACAAGAGATAAGGCTTGCCGCTCTTTTTCAACCGTGCTTAAATATATGGAAGAGTTCCCTGAGTATAAATTTATGTCATCACAGGCTCAGCTTTATGATTACGTGAAGCAGGATTATCCCGAGGTTTACGAAAGAATAAAGCAGAAGATTAAAGACGGTCAATGGGAGCCCGAGGGAAGTATGTGGGTTGAGGCCGATACAAACGTTGCATCAGGTGAAGCTCTTGTAAGACAGTTTATGGTTGGTAAACGTTTCTTCCGTGATGAATTCGGAGTAGATAATAAGGTTATGTGGTTGCCCGACGTATTCGGTTATTCTGCAGCTATTCCGCAGTTAATCAAAAAATGCGGAATGAAATACTTTATGACAACAAAAATCAGCTGGAATGAGTTTAACAAATTTCCTTATGATACTTTCAAATGGAGAGGTATTGACGGAACTGAAGTTCTTTCTCATTTTCCACCCTCTTGCCACGTTACAGTTGATGAACGTCAGAATTGGCAGAGCACTTACAACGCAAAGCTACGTCCTTTATATATTCTCGGCGGTTATAAGAGATATTCCCAAAAGGATTTAGGCAAAGATTTCCTTTGCTCATACGGTTTTGGTGACGGTGGCGGTGGACCCACAGTTGAAATGCTTCAATACGGCAGAAGAATGGCTAAAGGTATTGAAGGCTGTCCCGTTGTTAAGCAGGCTCATTCATTAGAATTCTTTGAGGACCTTGATAAAAAGGTTTCAAATAACAAGCGTCTTCCCGTTTGGTGCGGTGAGCTTTACCTTGAATTCCACAGAGGTACTCTTACAAGTCAGGCAAGAAATAAAAAATATAACCGTAAGAGCGAGTGCCTTTATCACGACGTTGAAACTCTTTCAGCTATTGCAAGTAAAGAGGTTGGTTTAAGCTACCCCAGAGAAAAGCTTTTAGAAAATTGGAAGCTTATTCTTCTTAATCAATTCCACGATATTCTTCCCGGCTCCTCAATTAAAGAGGTTTACGAGGATAGCAAAATTGATTACGAAAACGTTCTTAATGCAGGCTGCGAAATGGCAGGGGATGCTCAAGGTGCTCTTGTTTCAAATATTAATCTTGAGGAAAAGAGTATTGTTGTTTTCAATACAACCGGTTTTAACCGTAAGGATGCGGTTATCTGCGATATTCCTTGCGAAAATGAGTTCGCTATTTTTGATAAAAATAATAACGAGGTAGCATACCAGAAAACCTACGACGGAAAAATCGTATTTATTGCCGATGTTTGTGCAAAGGGATATAGTTCTTATACAGTAAAAGCGGTTGAACCTAAAGCTTTGGAAAGTGTAAACGCAACTCTTAAAAATGCCGAAACACCTTTCTTCTCGGTTGAATTTAATGACGAGGGTAATATTTCAAGGCTTATTCATAAAAAGAGTGGCAGAAGTGTTGCACCCGATGGTGATACAGTTGGTAAGGTTATCGCTTATCAAGACAGACCTCATAATCATGAGGCTTGGGATATCAAATGCTATTTTGATGAAAAATCTTGGAATCTTGATTTCCAGAATGCAGAAATAATTGAGCAGGGTGCAGTAAGAGCGGTATATAAGGTTGAAAGAGCATTTAGAAAATCTACATTTACTGAATTTTATTGCATTTACAATGACCTTGAGAGAATCGACGTTGACTACGAGGCAGATTGGCACGAGGACCACGTTGTTCTTAAAGCAGATTACCCCGTTGACGTTAATGCTACTAAAGCAACCTTTGATATTCAGTTCGGTAACGTTGAGCGTTCAACAACTACAAATACGACCTGGGAATTTGCACAGTTTGAAGAGTCAATGCATAAATGGGTTGACCTTTCTGATAACAGCTTCGGTCTTTCAATTTTAAACGATTGCAAATACGGTTGCGACGTTAAGCACGGTCGCATAAGACCTACTCTTTTCAGATGTGCTACAAATCCTAACTCTATTCAGGATAGAGAATTCCATTCGTTTACATTCTCAATTTATCCTCACGAAAACAGAGTTAACGACAGTAACGTTGTTAAAGAGGCTTATAACGTAAACTATCCTCTTTACGCAGTAATTGCAGAAGCTAACGACGGTAAGCTTCCCTCTGAATACTCTCTCGTTAGCTGTGATAAGGATAACGTTGTTATTGAAACAGTTAAGGTTGCAGAGGATAGCGATTGTATTATCGTTCGTGCGTATGAAACATGGAACTGCAAAACTCCCGCAACTCTTACTTTCGCAGGTGAAATAAAAGAAGCTACCGAATGTAACCTTCTTGAAGAAGAGGATGAAAAAGTTGAATATACAGATAATACTGTATCAGCAACCTTCAAGCCTTTTGAAATTAAAACCTTTAAAATCAAATTTTAAAAAGAGTGTTTATATATTATGAGCTACAGTTTTTTTGCTATGGTGTCGCGAATGAAATATATCGACCGCTGGGCACTTATGAGGAATACTGAAAGAGAAAGCCTTGACAGTCACTCGAAAGAGGTGGCTGTCATAGCCCACGCTCTTGCCATTATAGGCAACAAGCGTTTCGGTAAGAATTATAACCCCGAAAAAGCGGCGGTTTTAGGTCTTTATCACGATACCCATGAAATTATAACGGGTGATATGCCAACTCCCGTAAAATATCAGAATGAGGATATTTTAGTTGCATTTAAAGCGGTTGAAGATGATGCAAACGAAAGACTTTTAAATAAGCTTCCCAAGGATTTGAGAGATGAGTTTAAAAATCTTCTCGCTTGTGAGGATGATGAATTACAACCGTTGATTAAGGTTGCCGATAAAATCAGCGCTTTAATTAAATGCATAGAAGAAAGAAAAGCGGGTAATACAGAATTCAAAGAGGCAGAAGCTGCAACAAGAAAACGTATTGAAGAAAGCAATATCCCCGAAGCAAACGTTTTTATGGAAGAATTTTTACCCGCCTACGAACAAACACTTGATACACTTTAAAACAAAAACGAGATTGCAATTTGCAATCTCGTTTTTATACTTATTCACTCTTCACTATTACTTCTTACTTATTCATAACTCCTGCCCACCAATAGTAGAGAGGAATAAACAAAAACATTATCCATATGTATTTCCAAAGACCAATTGTAAGACCGATAGTAAGAAATGCGGCAACTATTACAAGGGGTATTGGTAATGCTAAAAGAAAGCCTCTTTTAGTTTTAGCACCAACCGCACCGCAAAGGTCATAATAAATAGGGATAAAGAAAAATATAATCCACGTTGGGTGCCAGATATGAGTAAATTTACCCAAAATTACGTAAACAATGGGAACTATAAGAAAAACGGGAATTTTAAGCATTTTGCTTCTTGCACCGGGGAAAATGCCGTCGGGAAATTGAACGTTTTTAGCCATAAATAAACACCTCAAGCTTTGATAATTACATAATAATATAAAACACGTCATTTTACAACAGTAAAATATCGATAAACCAATTCTTCTTTATTGTTGCATTGTCAACGTTTAGTTGGTATAATTCTTTTAAAAGTAGGTGTTTTTATGAAAAAATTAAAAGATAAATTAGCTTACGGCGTGGGTGCGGTAGGCCTTGATTTAAGCTACGGGCTTTTCTATTCATTTCTTGCAAAATATCTTACGGATATTCTTCACCTTAATAAGAAATTCCTTTTGTTTTTAACTCCTGTTGCAAGAATATGGGACGGTATCAACGACCCGTTAATGGGTACTATTGTTGATAATACGAATACAAAAATGGGTAAATATCGCCCGTGGATACTTATAGGTTCAACCTGTAACGCTATTGTTTTATCGCTTCTTTTTACAAATCCCGGTTTTGAGTTGGGCGGTCTTCCGCTTTATATGTACGTTGCGTTTCTTTACGTCGGTTGGGGTATGACAAACACAATGGCGGATATACCTTATTGGTCGATGGTGCCGTCGTTTACAAGTGACCCCGCTGAAAGAAGCGTTATTGCAACTATTGCCCGTGCTTTTTCAGGTATCGGTCAAGGTATAATTTCAATTTTTACACCTATGGTTTTACCGATTTTAAGTGAAACTGTAATGAACGGTGAAAAAATTGCCGATGCGAGAGGCTATAGCCTTTGGGCAATAATTTGTGCAGTGTGCCTTGTAGGCTTTTCTGCACTTTCAGTTGCAAATACAAAAGAAAGACATATTACAACACCTAAAGAAAAGTTTACATTTAAAAAGATGTTTTTAATAGCTAAAAACAACGACCAGCTTTTAGTTTTTATGCTTTTTGCTATGCTTTCAAATGCAGGCTGGTATATGGTTTCGGGGGTAGGCGTTTACTATTTCGACGTTGTTATAGGTGACCCCTCTAAACAAAGTGCCTTTAACCTTTTAGGTGCGGTAGGCTCTGTTTTAGGTCTTGCAGTCGTTCCTGCTTTAACAAAAATCACAACAAGACGAAGAACATATCAGATTTCTTTGCTTCTTGCAATTTTCGGTTTTATAGGAATGTCAATTGCAATTAAATCAACAGGCTCATTCCTCTTAATGAATTTATGTTATCTTGTAGCCTCAATCGGTATCGCTTCAATGTTTGTTCAGCAAACAGTTTTTCTTGCAGATATCGTTGATTACGGTGAGGTAAAGCAAGGCTTCCGTTCAGAGTCTATAACCTTCTCAATGAAGGGCTTTTTGCAGAAAATGGCATATACAATTCAGACGATTATCCTTTTTGCAGGTCTTGAAATTTCTCATTACAATGAAAATCTTCATTATGAAAATGCAGATGAAGTAAAAACGGCAATCAGCTTTATGATGCTTGTTGCTCCTGCAATTCTTATAATTCTTTCTCTTATCGTTTATACAACAAAATTCAAGCTTCACGGTAAGTTTATGGAAGAAATAACAACTCAGATTTCCAAAAAACAGGAAGATAATATTTAAATTTCATTAACAATTTTGTTAATATATGTTATTAATTTTCGGTTACATTAATATCGGTGATGAAAATGAAGGATATTATTAAAAAAATAAAAAATAAGCTAACAGACAGAGGAGTAGGTTTAGCAGTAGGAGCTTTACTTGCCATAATGGGTGTTGCTCTTCTTCTTTTTCCCGGTGAATCCTTAACAACGGCTTGTGCCGTGTTAGGCGTTGGAGTGCTTGTTTTATCAGTAATAAGATTCGTGAAGTATTTTAATGATAAAAAAGAAGACAAAGAAACCTCTAAAACACTATTTTCGGGTATCCTCTTTTTAATTATTGCATTTGTCCTTTTAATGCACCCTAAATTTCTTCTTTCTGTATTCCCGTTTTTAATAGGTCTTGGCGTAGTTTGCTACGGTATAATATCCTTTTTCGGAAAACCCGGTATTTTCGGTAAAATCTTTGCAGTAATAACCGTTGTGTTAGGTGCATCTCTTATAATAAACCCGTTTCACGGTGCAACGAAAATAACCTCTATGGTAGGCTTCGTGATTGCCGTTGTCGGTATAGCAAAAGTAATATCTGAAATAATGAATAGGGATAAGCCTTTAATTTCAGACGGTACCGACGAAGATGGGTATAGAGAAGTTGAGTTTAAAGATGTGGACTGAAACTCACCAGTCACCAAAGGCTTTGTAAAGATAATATATAAGCAAAGGATAGTATATTCGCGGAATATACTATCCTTTATTTTTTCGTTTTATAATCGGCACGCAGTGCCCCTTGATTTGCCACTTATAAACTTTTAAACACGTACCCTTGTGCTCTTGCGTAATCTATAATATCGCCTAAAGCTTCAGCATTATCGTATGATACTGCGTGTAAAAGAAGCACGCAGCCGGGGTGAAGTCTTGATGTTACCGTATCAAAAGCGTATTGCTTTCCTTTGGGATTGTTAACGTCCCAATCGGCGTAGGCGGTTGACCAGAAAACAGATTTGAAGCCGATGCTCTGCACAAGCTCAAGTGCATTTTCAGAGCAAGCACCCTCGGGAAATCTGAAGTAAGGTGCTGAATAACCAAAACTTGTTCTCAAGTAATTGTCAAGATTTTGGATTTCCTGAACCATTCTTGTTCTTGAAATTGTTGAGAAGTTAGGGTGAGTATCAGAATGATTACCTACAATATGCCCCTCGTTAATCATTCGTGCAATTAAATCGGGATTGGATTTCACATGAGATAAAGTAACGAAAAATGCGGCAGGGACGTTTTTCTCTTTAAGTGTGTCTAAAATTCTACCTGTACAACCGTTTTCATATCCACAGTCAAACGTTAAATAGATTACCTTTTCACCGCTTGTATCAAGGCATAAACCGCCGTATTTCTCATACAATTTTTGATTGTTTACAGATATTTCGTGTGGCAAACCGTCTTTTGAAACGCCAAAGCTATGGTTATGGACTGTAGTTGAAAGCCCTCGCAGATTATCGGGGTCAATAATAGGTAAAGTCTTTTCGGGCAAAGGCTCAAGGCCTGTAAAGGTTGCTGTTGTGCCTGTCCTTTGTCCGTATTCTGCATTGCCAGTAAATTGAATTTTGTCCATTGGCACGGGTACGGGTGTTGTTTCAGTAGCGGAGGGCGTTGTTGTATCAGATGCTTGTATTGTGCTTTCAGCTTCCTGGGTGCTTTCGCTTTCACTCGATGCGTTTTCAGTTGAAGCTGAGTTTTTGGTTTCTTCTGTTGTTGCTGGTGCGGTAGTTGTGGCTTCTGTGGAAACGCTTGTTTTTTCGCTTTCGCTACCGCAAGAAGTAAAACAAATCGTTAATGATAATATAAGTAAAATAGAAATAGCTTTTTTCATAATTTCTCCTTCAAATTTAGCATTAACAGACTGCAAAGAGTTATAATATCTTTTCGCAGTCTGTCATTATTCAGTTAGTTATTATTTCATCATGCCTTGAATATTATCAAGCATACCGTCCATAACCTTGGCAGATTTCTTTGCTATTTTCTTCATTTTGGCTTTAGGGCTAACGTTAGCTTTCGTAATACCTGCCGCTATTGCTGCAGCAGCACCCACAGCCATCATAGCACCGCCGATTTTCATAGCATTTTCAGTTTTTGAATTCATTTTTACACCTCCGAAATGTTTTTAATATTTTCTCCCGAAAGTGTGTTTGTAAACAAAAATTCAAGCTTAAAAAAATGCCATTATTTTTGTAAATTTTTCTTTAATATACTTTAATCTTTCAAAAATGTGTGATATATTATTGAAATAATTATAATATGTAATTCTATTCCAATCAAGGTGATTTTTATGGAAAATCAAAAAAGACTCGTAGCAATTAACGACATATCCGGTTTCGGTAAATGCTCTCTTACTGTAGCAATCCCGATAATTTCCTCTGCAGGTGTAGAAACAGTTTGTCTTCCTACGGCAATTCTTTCTACTCATACGGGCGGTTTTACGGGCTACACTTATAGAGATTTAACCTCTGATATACCTGACGTTGCTGCTCATTGGAAATCAATCAATCTTAATCCTGATGCTATTTATTCAGGCTTTTTAGGCTCCTTTGACCAGATTGATATGGTTAAAAAATTTGCTGATGATTTTAAAACTGACGATAATTTATTTATCGCCGATCCTTGTATGGCAGACCATGGAAAAATGTATGCTATTTTCAATATGGAGTTTGCAAAAGCAATGGCAGAGCTTTGCTCAAAGGCTGATATAATTTTACCTAATATTACCGAGGCTTGCTTTATGACAGGGGTTGAGTTTAAAGAGGGCGTTCAAACGGAGGAGTATATTAATAATCTTCTTAACAAGCTTCTTGATATGGGCGCCAAAAACGTTATTTTAACGGGTGTTACCTTCGAAGAGGAGAAGTTAGGTGCTGCTTATATGGGACAGGACAGAAAAGCAGAGTATTATTTTCAGCCCCGTCTTCCCGGTGCTTATCACGGCACGGGTGACGTTTTTGCATCATCCTTCTGCGGTGCGGTGCTTAACGGCTTTTCTCTTTACGATTCAATGGGCATAGCAGTTCGCTACGTCTGTGATTGCATTAAACGAACACAGTCTATGGATACCCCAATAACCTATGGTGTAGATTTTGAAAGAGGAATACCTTACTATATAAAGGAATTAGGAAAAATATGAGTGAGTTGAATATTGTTCTTGTTGAGCCCGAAATACCACAGAATACAGGTAATATCGCAAGAACCTGTGCTGCAACGGGAGCAAGGCTTCATATTGTTAAGCCTATGGGTTTTACAATTGACGATAAAAAGTTAAAAAGAGCAGGTCTTGATTATTGGTATTTGCTCGATTTAACTTATTATGAAAATCTTGATGATTTTTTTGAGAAAAATAAAGACGGTAATTTCTTCTTCTTTACAACAAAAGCAAGAAAAGCCCATTCAGACGTGGATTATCCCGATAAAGCATATCTTATATTCGGTAAAGAAACAAAAGGGCTTCCTGAGGAGCTTCTTTTAAAGCACCCCGATGAATGTGTAAGAATACCTATGATAGATGATGCAAGAAGCCTTAATCTATCAAATTCTGTTGCAATAGGTGTTTATGAAGCTTTGCGTCAGTTAGGATATCCCAAGCTTTCAAATCAAGGTCAGTTACATAATTATAAGTGGTAAAATATTATAAATAAAAGCTCCGAGGCTTAAATGCTTCGGAGCTTTTGTTGTGTGCATTATAAATGTTTTTGCTTTTTGAAATATTTCTTTATATAAAGAAGCACTGCGATACCTAAAATCGGGAAAATTGATGCTATAAGCATACCAGTTTTAAGTCCGATTTGCTCTGGTGTAAGGCTTAAAGAATTACTTAATTCTAAAGCAAAACTGCTTTCTGAAACCTTATCAACTACAATTCCTAAAATCTGCGGTGAAACAGAGCCACCGAAATCACCACCCGCAGCCATCAAAGCGTATGCAGTAACACCCGGGTTGGGGAATTTTTCTTCCATAAGAATTAAAGTTCCGGGCCAGAGCATTGAAGTACAAAGACCTGTGAAAATACAAGCAAGCATACAAACAATAGGGTTAGAAACCGTACCCGCAACGATATAACAAGCGGTAGCACCAACCATACCAAAAAGAAGTACGTTTGCAATATTTTTTCCGTATTTTGAATATAAGCTTCTTCCCAAACCTAAAAGTATGCCGAAAAGTGCAAGACCTAAAATATCACCGATTGATTTAGATATGCCTAAGGCATTTTCCATATAGCTTGAAATCCAGTTTGTCATTGTGTTTTCAGCGGCACTGCCCAAAAAGATACAGGCGACACATAAAAGAAGCCCTTTGTTTTTCTTGCTTATGCCACCTTTTGAGGAATCGTGAGAAAGATTTAAATCGGGTAAAGGTGAGGTGCAATAAAGTACACAAGCAATAATAGGTAAAAATGCAAAAAAGAGCGTTAAATACATCCAGTTTTCAGTGCCGAAAAGTTTTAAAAATAACGTGCTTAATAAAACAACACCAACAACACCGTAAGCGTATAACGAGTGTAATTTACTCATATCTCTTTCGGGGTTGTCAGAGGGTAAAGCCGCAACCGTAGGGCTTAAAAGCACCTCACAAAGACCCGCAGAAACAGAGAATATAATTGTTCCTATAAATAACCCTACAAATGCTTTTTTAGGGAAAAAGGTGGGAACGAGTGCATAAATAAGCATTCCAAGCGACGTAAGCAAAGGCATTACCTTTAAGGTTTTGTGAATGTTAAAGTGCTTTGAAAAGAAAGTGAATATTAAATCAATTATTAACTGTGTGCAAAAGTTAGTAAGCACAAGCGTTCCTAAAAGTGTGTAAGAAATCCCGTAAGTATTATGGAAGGTTACAAACAAAATAGGGGGTAGGCTAAATATAGAAGCCATTGCAAGATACGTGTAATAGCAGGCATATTTTGTTTTTTTGAAATTCATACCGTTACCTCAAAGAATATAATTTATTACTAATTCCGTAGCTAAAACGCCTAAACATGAAAGAGCAGCAACCTGAACAAGACTACGGTTAAACAATGCAGCAATTACTGCAATTGCAAAGCCTATGCAAGCAGAAGCCATATTGCCCGTTGCGTAAAAAACACCGGGGACTGTCATTGCACTCAAAACTGTATAAGGAATATAGTGTAAAAAAGATAAAACAAATTTATTATTGATTTTTTCTTTTATTGCAACTAAAGGTATCATTCTTACGAGGTAGGTAACTCCCGCCATAACCGTAAGGTATATAAAAAACTTAGTGTTATCCATTGTTTTCTACCTCCTTATCAGGAGTGCTGCCGTCAGCTTTTACGGGAGCTACAATTGCAAAAATAACGCTTGAAACCACCGCACAAATTATAACAACAAAGCCCGAGGGCACGTTTTGTAAAAAAGGTACGTATTTAAAAGCACAGCTTAATGCGATTGAAAGAAGCACGCAAAGAGCCGTTGCTTTTTCTTTTTTTGCAACGGGTACAACGATAGCAATAAACATACCGTAAATTGCAACACCGAGAGCGGCGGAGATGATAGGCGGTAAAACGTTACCCGCTATTGCACCTAAAAGCGTACCGCTTGTCCAACCGACAACAGGTAAAGCGATTAAACCGTACATGTATTTGCTTCCAACTTCACCGTCATTAGAAACACTAATCGCAAAAATCTCATCTGTGTTTCCGAAAGCAATTGCCATTTTTTCAAAAAGCTTAACTTTAGAGGATAGCTTTTGGCCCAAGGAAACAGACATAAGAGAGTATCTTGAATTTATAACAACCTGTGATACTGCAAGCTCAATAAGAGTGCCACCACCGGATATTATAGGCACGGCGGCAAGCTGACCTGCAGATGTTAAATTTGTGAGAGATATCAGAAAGGCTTGTAAAATCGTTAGACCGTTTTCAACTGCAAAAATACCGAATGCAAAGGAAACGGGAAAATAACCGATGCAAATAGGTAAACCGTCTTTTAAGCCTTTTTTGAAACTGTTGATTGTGTCCATTTAATTAAAACTTCTTACCTTATAAAATTCTTTAATTTATCAATGTAAATTGAATTTCGGGTTGTGGAAATGTTTGCTACAAAAACAATATCATCTATATTGTGGTTTGCAATAAACTCGCTTAAAGTACCGTTATAATGACGGGGGTCAATTACGTATACGTTTTTGTAATGAGGAATAAGGAAAGGCACGAATGCGTTACCGTAGCTTTCTTTTATTACAAGACAGTTTTGACCCTCTGCAATATCGTAGTTTTCAATAGTAACAAGAGGCTGGTCGCCACTAATAAAAGTAAGATATTTTAAGTTTTGTGCATAAGACGAAACGTCTGCTATAACGGGCCTTTTATGGAGTGAGCCATCTTTTTCAAGCACTGTACAATTAATATTGTTTTTAGGAAGATAAGCGACAACTGTATCGGGTGTTTTGCTTAAGGCTTCGCTTTTGTTTGAGCTTGCGTAAAAGCTTCCTAAAAATCCGTCAAAAGAAACTGTGGAATATTCTTGTATTCCTATAGGTGTAATACCTTTCGCGTACGCGAATTGCTCGTATGCGTAGTAAGCACCTAGAGCAGTCCAATGGTGGTCGGTACGA
>JAZROI010000027.1:0-11238 GCA_045648585.1 Acutalibacteraceae bacterium | reverse complement strand
AATACCAGTAGCCCCAACCTAATTCAACGGACAGCATATTTATTGTGCATAAAGTAATAAAAATCAACACAGCTCTGATAATGCTGTCTTTGCAAATTACCTTGTTCCATATTATTTTACAGATGTCTTTAAATGTTGCTTTGCCATCATCAACAGTTTCTGCTTTAGTCCAGTCATTGAAAATGTTATCTGAATTACACATAGTGGTATCTCCTTTCTCAAGATGGTTTTAAGTTAAATATTAATAACCGTTCCTCTGAATTATACTATAGCAAGGAAATAAAAAAATTGTGGGATATGTAAATTTTGGACTGTTTTTTGTAATATTTGGACCTTGAAATCAATTTTTACTATTATATTTGACATACCCTCATCAACCCAACGAACTTGTAGTATATACGCACGCATTGGTATTTCTCACCGTCTATGATTTCCTTTTCTGATACCACAATTTTCTCAATAAGCTCGTTTAATATTCTTGCATTGAGTTATTGTAAGAAAGAAAATCACACCGTAGGTGTGTATGTAATTTGTCGTAGACAGAATGTAATCGCAAGTTCAGTTGCGTATGTTATCATAATGTAATTATGTATGTAATCAATACGAATGATTGTATATATACCTTCGGTGATGCCATACGCCTGACGGCAATTACATACACGCTAAAGCGTGATTACATGCAAATCCTTCGGATTGGATAAAAATAAAACACTTGCATATTGCAAGTGTTTTATTTTTTGGAGCTGGAAACGTGACTCGAACACGCGACCTGCTCATTACGAATGAGCTGCTCTACCAACTGAGCTATTCCAGCATTTTATTTAAAATGCAATTAGTATTATATATAAAACCCTTTTATTTTTCAAGTGTTTTTATATATTTTAACAAAAATCAATTTTCGACAAAATTAATGTGATTTTCTATTGACTTTACCGCTTTAGTGTGCTACCATATGAACACGTTTTTTATTAAGGGGATACCCGCAATATTTTTTAGAAAGGATGTTTTTGTTTTTTCAAAAACAGTCGGTTAAAGTTATGACACCTTTAAAAAACAATGATGTTGATGAGCTTTACAGAGCAATCCTTAGCCTTGAAAACGAGGAAGAATGTGCTTTGTTTTTCGAGGACCTTTGCACAATCAACGAAATTATATCCTTGTCACAGCGTTTGAGCGTTGCTAAAAAGCTTGACGAAGGTAAAACCTTTACTACTATTACTTCTGAAACAGGTGCCAGCTCTGCTACTATCGGCAGAGTAAACCGTTGTCTTTCTTACGGTAACGGCGGTTATAAAAATATAATAGAAAAGCTTAAAGGGGGAGAGAGTAAATGAGTTTTGATTTAAGCGTTCTTAACCCTACCGAAAGAGTAATCTTTGAGCTTCGTAGTCTTTATTCAAAATACGGCTACAAGCCCTTTAAAATGAGCAAATTTGAAGAGTATGATTTATACGGCAGTAATAAAGATTTCCTTGTGAGCGGTAACTGTATTACTTTTACCGATTCCGACGGCAGATTTCTTGCCCTCAAGCCTGACGTTACTTTTTCTATAATCAAAAATTTTGATGATACCGTTGGCGGTGTTCAAAAGGTTTATTATAACGAAAACGTTTACCGTGAATCTAAAAAAGCGGGTGGCTTCAGTGAAATAATGCAAACGGGTATCGAGTGTATGGGTGATATTGGTGCAAACGACGTTTGCGAGGTTATTACTCTTGGCGCAAGAAGCCTTTATGCAATCAGTGAAAACTACGTTCTCGATATTTCTCATATGGGTCTTTTAAGCGGACTTTTCAATGCTATGGAATTATCTGAAAGTCAGAAAAATCAGCTTTTAGAGGCTATTGCCGAGAAAAATACGGGTGCAATTGAAAGCCTTTTAAAAAGCTTCAAGGTTGGCGGTGCACTTGCTAAAATGCTTGTTGAGCTTGTTGAGGCTTCCGGTAAGCCATCAGAGGTGCTTTCAAAAATCGGTGCGGTTGCCGTAAACGGTGAAATGCAATCTGCCTATAATGAGCTTAACGACGTTTGCCAAAAGCTTATTGAAAAAGGCTACGAGAAAAATATTAATATTGATTGCTCTCTCGTTAACGATATGAATTATTATAACGGTATCGTTTTCAAAGGCTTTATTCAGGGAGTGCCCTTCGGCGTGCTTTCGGGCGGTCGTTATGACAGACTTATGAGCCGTGTTAATAAAAATGCAGGTGCTATCGGCTTTGCGGTTTATCTTGACGAGGTTGAAAGACTTATTGAAAATAGCGATACTGATATAGAAAAATCAAATGCCGACGACGGATATCTTAATATCGCTCTCCCTAAAGGCAGACTTGGTGAAAAGGTTTATTCAATGTTTGAAAAAGCAGGCTTTGAATGCCCTCAGATTTATGAGAAAAACCGCAGACTTATATTTGAAAACGCAGAAAAGAAGGTTCGTTATTTCTGGGTAAAACCCTCCGACGTTGCTATTTACGTTGAAAGAGGTGCGGCGGATATCGGTGTTGCAGGTAAAGATATTCTTTTAGAATATGCTCCCGACGTTTACGAGTTGCTCGATCTTGATATGGGTAAATGCCGTATGTGCGTTGCAGGTAAAAAAGAATTCGTTGATGACGGCACAAGTACTTTAAGAGTTGCAACTAAATTTACGAATATTGCAAAAACTTATTACGCAGAAAAATGCCGTGATATTGATATAATAAAGCTTAACGGCTCAATTGAAATTGCACCTATTTTAAGCCTTTCAGACGTTATAGTTGATATCGTTGAAACGGGTGCAACCTTAAAGGAAAACGGTCTTGAGCCTAAAGAAACTATTGTAGATATAAGTGCAAGACTTATTTCTAATAAAGCAAGCTATAAATTTAAATCTGAAACTGTTGATAAGCTTAAATCGGCTTTAGAGATAATTGTGAGGGAAAAACAGTGATTAAAATATATAAAAGAAACGAAATAACAACTGAACAGATACTCGAAAGAAGTGAGCAGACTATTGACGTTGAGGGTATCGTTTCCGATATTATAAAAAACGTAAGAACAAACGGAGATAAAGCTCTTATTGAGTATTCTAAAAAATTTGACGGTGCAGTTGACGACGTGCTCGAGGTTACTCAGGCAGAGATTGAGGAAGCCTTTACTCAGGTTGATGAAGAACTTATCAATATTATAAAAGAAGCAAAAGAAAATATTACCGCTTTCCATTCAAGACAGGTAAGAAACAGCTTCCTTTTAAACGAAAAAGACGGTGTGATTATCGGTCAGAAGGTTATGCCTATTGAAAAGGTTGGTCTTTACGTGCCCGGTGGCACAGCCGCCTACCCCTCGTCAGTTCTTATGAACTGCGTTCCTGCAAAAATTGCAGGCTGTAGCGAAATAGTAATGGTAACCCCTGCAAAAGAGGGTAAAATAAAACCCGTTATTCTTGCAGCGGCGTCTATTGCGGGCGTTGACAGAATTTTTAAAATCGGCGGTGCTCAAGCCGTTGCAGCTCTTGCTTACGGCACTGAAAGCGTACCCAAGGTTGATAAAATCGTAGGTCCCGGTAATGCTTTCGTTGCAGAGGCAAAGAAGCAGGTTTTCGGTACTGTTGATATTGATATGATTGCAGGTCCCAGTGAAATTCTTGTTGTTGCTGACGGAACAAATAACCCTGCTCACATTGCCGCAGATTTACTTTCTCAGGCAGAGCACGATAAAATGGCAACTGCAGTTCTTATTACAAATTGTGAAGAGTTTGCAAACAAGGTAAGCGAAGAGCTTGAAAAACAGATTCCTCTTTTACCAAGAGCCGAAATTGCCCGTTGCTCAATTGATACAAACGGTAAAATCATTATTACCGATTCTCTCGAGGAAGCACTTGAAACTTCAAATATATTAGCTCCCGAGCATCTTGAAATTTGTGTTGACAATCCTTTTGAATACCTCGGTCTTGTTAAACACGCAGGCTCTGTTTTCTTAGGCAAAAACTGTCCCGAAGCCTTAGGTGATTATTTTGCAGGTCCTAACCACACCTTACCTACAAGCGGTACAGCACGTTTTTCAAGCCCTCTTTCTGTTGACGATTTCGTTAAGAAAACTCAATTTTCATATTTCAGTAAAGAGGCTCTTGATAAAATCGGTGAAAAGGTTGTAAGATTTGCTAACGAAGAGGGGCTTCAGGCTCACGGAAAAAGCGTTAGCATAAGACTGGAGAAATAATATAAATGAGTAAATTCCTTGATTCGCGTTACAGCGGTCTTGCGGCTTACGTTCCGGGTGAACAGCCACAGGATAAAAAATATATTAAATTAAATACTAACGAGTCACCGTATCCTCCAAGTGAAGAAACTCTTGCAGCGGTAAATAAAGGTCAGGTTGAGCTTTTAAGGCTTTATCCCGACCCCGACGGCAGAGTTTTGACAAAAAAGCTTGCTGAGCTTTACGGTGTTGAAAGTGAAAATATCTTCCTTGCAAACGGCTCTGACGATATTCTCAATTTCGCGTTTATGGCTTATTGTGCAAACGGCAGAAAATCATATTTTGCCGATATAACCTACGGCTTTTACAGTGTTTTTGCAAACCTTCACGGCTCTGATTATACCGAAATACCTCTTGAAGAGGATTTTACAATTGATTATAAAAAGTTCTGCGGAGTAGACGGTGGCGTGTTTATTGCAAACCCCAATGCACCTACAGGTCTTGCATTAGGTTTAGATGATATTGAAGAGGTTATAAAATCAAACCCCGATAACGTTGTTGTAATAGATGAGGCTTACGTTGATTTCGGCGGTGAAAGTGCTTCATCACTTGTTAAAAAGTACGATAATCTTCTCGTTGTTCAAACCTTTTCAAAATCCCGTTCAATGGCGGGTGCCCGCCTTGGCTTTGCAATAGGCAGTAAAGACATAATAGGGGATTTACATAAGCTTAGATATTCAACTAATCCCTATAATATAAACCGACTTACTCTTGCCGCAGGTGAAGCAACTATTGCCTCTCAAAGCTATTATGACGATAATTGCAAAAGGATTATCGAAACAAGAGAGTGGACTGTTTCTGAGCTTAAAAAATTAGGCTTTGAAATATTATCCTCAAAGGCAAATTTCATTTTTGCAAAGAATGATAAAATTGACGGTGAAAAGCTTTACCTTGAGTTGAAAGAGCAGGGCGTTCTCGTTCGTCATTTCACTTCTCAAAGAATAAAAGATTACAACAGAATTACTATTGGCACACCTGAACAGATGCAGGTGCTTGTTGAAAAGATAAAAGAAATTATTACGGGGGCTGTTTAAATGCGAGTTGCAGAAGTTAAAAGAAAAACTGCCGAAACAGACGTTTACGTTAAACTCAATCTTGACGGTACCGGTCAATGCGAAATTGATTCGGGTATAGGCTTTTTTGACCATATGCTTATTTTGTTCTCAAAGCATTCAAGATTTGATTTAACAGTTAAATGCAAGGGTGACATTGAGGTTGACGGTCACCATACAACTGAGGATATAGGTATAGCACTCGGTCAGGCCTTTAAAGAGGCTTTAGGCGATAAAAGGGGTATTTACCGTTACGGTAGCACAATTCTTCCTATGGATGAAGCCCTTATTATGACCGCCGTTGATATTTCCGGCAGACCGTATCTTAAATACAGAATGAAAATCCCTGCAGCAATGGTAGGTGATTTCGATACAGAGCTTTTAAGAGAATTTTTTGTAGCGTTTGCTTTTAATTCCTGTATCACTCTTCACATCCGTCGTCTTGACGGCGTAAATAGTCATCATATTGTTGAGGGCACTTTCAAATCAGTTGCAAGAACCTTGAAAAAGGCTGTTGCAATTGATGAAACAATTAAAAATGAAATCCCGTCCTCAAAAGGAGTTCTCTGATGCTTGCGATAATTGATTATGGTGTAGGTAACTTGTTCTCGTTGCAATGCTCGTTAAATAAAATTGGCGTTGAAAACGTTGTAACAAGTGACGTTGATGTTATAAAAAAAGCCGATAGAATAATTCTTCCCGGTGTAGGTGCTTTCGGTGATGCGGTAAAAAAGCTTCGTGAAAGCGGAATGTTTGAAGTCGTTATTGATGAAGCGAAAAAAGGCAAGCCCCTTATGGGTATTTGCCTCGGTATGCAGATGCTTTTTGAGAAAAGCTATGAATATGGTGAGTACGAGGGCTTAGGTCTTATCAAAGGTGAAATCGTTTCTCTTAAAGGCAGAATTCCCGAGGATTTAGATATCCCTCATATGGGGTGGAACGCATTACACTTCCATAACGCAAAAAATGAATTGTTCAAATATATAAATGAGGGCGATTGTGTTTATTTTGTTCATTCATATTTCGGCGTTGAATGCGATGAAGCCTTGATTGCCTCTGCTGAATACGGTATAGACGTTACTGCTGCAGTTGCAAAAAACAACGTTTACGGTTGTCAGTTCCATCCTGAAAAAAGCGGTGACGTTGGACTTAAAATACTTAAAGCATTTTGTGAAATTTAATCTCAAACCTTTGTGCTTGTATTGTTTTTTCACTAATGAAAGGATATATGTAACTAATGAAAATTTTTCCTGCGATAGATTTATACGAGGGTAAAGCGGTAAGGCTTTTAAAGGGTGATTATAATGCTCTTACTGTTTATTCTGAAAACCCTATTGAAACAGCAAAGGATTTTGAAAGTCAGGGTGCAACCGAGCTTCATACGGTAGACCTTGAGGGTGCCCGTGACGGTGGCACTCCTAATATAGATATTATTAAAAACTTTGTTGAAAACACTTCTCTTAACGTTGAGGTAGGCGGCGGTATTCGTTCTATGGAAACCGTAAAAGCTTACCTTGATGCAGGTGTGAGAAGAGTGATTTTAGGTACCGCTGCAGTTACCGACGAGGCTTTTCTTATTGAAGCGGTAAAAACCTACGGTGATAAAATTGCCGTTGGTGCCGATATTAAAGACGGTAAGGTTGCAATAAAGGGTTGGGTTGAAAAATCTGAATACAGCACCTTCGATTTCTTTGAGAAAATTGAAAAAATCGGTGTTTCAACAGTTATTTGTACCGATATTTCAAAAGACGGTGCAATGCAAGGTACTAACCGTGAGCTTTATAAAGAACTTTCGGAAAAGTTTAAAGTTAATATTATTGCTTCAGGCGGTGTTTCATCACTCGATGATATTAACGCACTTAATAATATGAATATTTACGGTGCTATTATCGGTAAAGCCTATTACACCGGTGCTATAAAAATCAGTGATGCTCTGGAGGCGGTAAAATGATAACAAAAAGAATCATACCTTGCCTCGATGTGAGAAACGGTACTGTTGTTAAGGGTACTAATTTTAAAGACCTTAATGAAATTTCTTCACCCGTTGAGCTTGCAGAGTATTATAGCTCTCACGGTGCTGATGAGCTTGTTTTCTATGATATTACCGCTTCTTCAGACGGCCGAAAGCTTTTTACCGATATTTTAAAAGAAACTGCATCAAAGGTTTTTATCCCCCTTACAGTAGGCGGTGGCATAAATACTCTTGATGATTTTGACAGAGTTTTAAAATGCTGCGCCGACAAGGTAAGCGTTAATTCAGGTGCAATAAGAAACCCGAATTTAATTAAAGAAGCTGCAGAAAAGTACGGTGACCAATGCGTTGTTTTATCTGTTGACGTAAAAAGGGTGGACGGTAAATTTTGCGTTTTTGCAAAAGGCGGAAGAGAAAATACAGGTCTAGATGCTTTGGAATGGATAAAAAAGGGTGTTGAAAACGGTGCCGGCGAAATCGTAGTGAATTCAATTGATACCGACGGCGTAAAGCAGGGCTTTGATATAGAAATGTTAAAAGCCGTTTGCGAAATTGTAAACGTACCTGTAATCGCCTCAGGTGGTGCAGGCGGTAAGCAGGACTTTGTTGATTTGTTTAATACCGTACCCGGTGTCAGTGCAGGTCTTGCGGCATCAATTTTCCATTACGGCGAGGTTACAATTGACGATTTGAAGAAAACTTTGAAAGATAATAATATTACTGTGAGGTTATAAAAATGTTTGATATTGAAAAGCTTAAATTTGACGAAAAGGGTCTTATACCTGCAATTGTTATAGACGATGAAACAGACAAGGTTTTAACCCTTGCATATATGAATAAAGAGAGCCTCGGAATCTCTCTTGAGAAAAAGCTTACTTGCTTCTGGAGTCGCTCAAGACAAGAGCTTTGGCTTAAGGGTGAAACAAGCGGAAACTATCAGCATATTGTAAGCATCACTGCTGATTGCGATATGGACGCTCTTACAGTAAGAGTAAGAAAAGACGGTCCCGCTTGTCATACGGGCGAGGATACCTGCTTCTTTAATAATGTTTTTGAAAATGACGAAATTGCACCTGCTTTTAGCGTTCAAAGCCTTATAGATACAATCGAGGGCAGAAAGCTTAACCCCAAAGAAGGCTCTTATACTACTTATCTTTTCGAAAAGGGTATTGATAAAATACTCAAAAAAGTAGGCGAGGAAAGCACTGAAGTTATTATCGCAGGTAAAGCAAACGATAAGGCAGAAACAATTTACGAAATTTCAGATCTTATGTATCACGTGCTTGTGCTTATGATTGAAATGGGCATTTCAATTGACGATATAATGAACGAACTCAAATCCCGTCACGTTATCGACCATAAAGTGAAGCAGGAAAAAATGACACAATAAATACAGTTGATTATTTATAACAACTTTGCTATAATCAAATTGTGGCAAAGTTGTTTTGCTTTGGTGAGTGTTTTATTTCAAAGATAGCTTTTGGAAAAAACTATTCGCCATATATCAAAAAGGAGTGTTTTTATGAAAAAATGTAAACTCATTTTCACAGTTGCAACTGTGCTTTTGTTGTCATTGATAATGGCAGTAACCGCATCAGCTGCTGACGCACCCACCAGAGAAAATGCAGAAGATATTTTCTTCGATATGGGTTTCTCTACGTGGGGTACTAATTATTTCGGTTGCTCAATGACTGATACGGACGGTGAACAAGCTCCCGATGAGGTTGTTTTCCAGTATATGTATCTCAGTGGCACATTAAATGATTATTATGACGATGAAACAGGATATTATACAATTGCTTACGATGAATACATAAGCCTTGTTGATAAAACCTTCGTAAATCATAGTGATATGAAGGCTTATCTTGCTGATATGACTGACCCTGAAACAAACGTTATCAGTTGGTTTAGAGGTGGTTTCGGCGGTCCTGAAACTTGGATTCCTACTGATTTTTGTGTGAAAGGCGATTTTTGCTACGTAACGGGTGTTTTTGCGGATAGAGCTATAGAAGATTATCCTGATTTTCCCGCTATGGAATATGGCAAAGAAACTATAAATACTGATGATTATCAAGCAGTTATTATAGAAGGTCTTATCCTTACTCTTCAAAACACAGAAGATGGTTGGAAAATTTTAGAATACAGAGAAACAGACTACTATGTTGTTGAAGATATGCTTTATTCTGACGACGAAATGTTCTACAGATTTACTATCGAAGACAACGGTAACGTTGATATTAACCAAAATGATGATTCTGTAGATTTTGTTACAGGATTCTATGGTATTGCTTCTGCTTGGCATCCCGAAATTTCAAACCATTCTTATAATATAAAGGCAGATGAAAATTACGTAATAGAATCAGTTGTCTTAACTGATGCTAACGGTGAAAAAGTCCTTACACCTACAGAAAACGATATTTATACTTTTGATATTGTTGGTGTTGCAAATTTAAAAGTTACAACAAGAGGTATTCCTGCAATTAAAGAGTATGAAGGTGGTCTTGCTTATTTCATAGGAAACGATATCGCTACTGATTTTACAGGTCTTATTTATTATAATGGCGTTTGGTATTACGTAGAAAATGGTATTATCAATTTGAATTATACAGGACTTGCATATCATTATGGCGATTATTACTACATAGAAAACGGTGTTCTTAATTGGGATTACACCGGCCTTGTATATCATTATGGCAGTTATTACTACGTAGAAAACGGCTTTCTTAATTGGAATTACACAGGTCTTGCATATCATTATGGTAGTTATTACTACGTAGAAAACGGTGTTCTTAATTGGAATTACACAGGACTTGCATATCATTATGGCAGTTATTACTACGTAGAAAACGGCATTCTCAATTGGAGTTACAGCGGTCTTACGTGCTATTATGACGTATGGTACTATGTAGAAGGCGGTGTTCTTAATTGGAATTACACAGGTCTTGCATATCATTACGGCAGTTATTACTACGTAGAAAACGGCGTTCTCAATTGGAATTACACAGGTCTTACATATCATTATGGCAGTTATTACTACGTAGAAAACGGTATTCTTAATTGGAATTATATAGGCCTTGCATATCATTATGGCAGTTATTACTACGTAGAAAATGGTGTTCTCAATTGGAATTACACCGGTCTTGCATATCATTACGGTAGTTATTACTACGTAGAAAACGGTGTTCTTAATTGGGGCTACACCGGTCTTGCATATCATTACGGTAGTTATTACTACGTAGTAAATGGTGTTCTTGATTGGGGTTATACTGGTCTTGTTGAACATTATGGCACTTGGTATTACGTAGAAAATGGCGTTCTTAATTTCATTACCGGTTTATACGGTGACGAAAATAGCGGTATTGTTTATTTCATAAATAATGGTGCTGTTGATACGTCTTTTACCGGCTTCGTTGAAATTGAAGGCTATTGGTTATTTGTTGAAAACGGTATCTGGGATTACACGTTTACAGGTACTGTTGACCTTGAGGACGGTTATACAGCATATATTGAAGAAGGCGTAGTTGTAGATATAAGATAACGCTTTAACAACAAGGTAAATAAAAAATATTCCCCTTTGTAAGCTTACACTTACAAAGGGGAATTACTATTTTATGATTTTCTGACTGATTTTTCTGCAGTTTTTAAAACCGTTATTATAGGAACGATTAGCAATCCGCATATAAAATTACTTGCACCGTGAATTGCATCAAATGGAAGTCCCGTAATTATCCAGGTAACCATTCCTTTGAAATCTAAATTAAATAAAATTGCTTGAGCAGGTGCGTAAAGTGTGCCGTAAAGGAAACCGTGTAATGCACAAACTGAAGAATAAATTATAGTTGCATATTTCGGTGATATATCTTTAGGTAACAGCATCACAACACCCCAAAGAATAGCCCATATATAAACATAGGGAATCCACCACGTTGCAAACCCGCCTAAAAGCCCTGTAAGGAAAATGAAAATATAAATAGGGTA
>JAZROI010000026.1:0-8032 GCA_045648585.1 Acutalibacteraceae bacterium | reverse complement strand
AAGGACGCGAAGCTATCCTTAAAATCCACACCAGAAACAAACCTCTCGGTCCGGACGTTGACCTTAACGTAATTGCAAAATCCACCGCAGGTTTCACCGGCGCGGAACTCGAAAACCTTACCAATGAAGCTGCTCTTCTTGCGGCAAGACGCAAGAAAAAAGCTATCACAATGAAAGAAATCGACGAAGCTGTTGTTAAGGTTGAGGTCGGTACTGAAAAGAAATCACATAAATATACTGAAAAAGATAAGATGATGACTGCATATCACGAGGCAGGCCACGCAGTTGTTGCTTATTATCTCGAAAATAGCGATCCTGTTTATGAAATTTCGATAATTCCTCGAGGTATGGCAGGGGGTTACACTCTATACAGACCTGATGAGGATTCGTCCTTTGCAAGTAAAACCGAAATGATTGAAGATATCATTTCCCTTATGGGTGGCAGAGTTGCCGAGAAAATTATAGGTGACGATATTTCAACGGGTCCCTCTTCTGATATTTCAAGAGCTTCTGATATAGCAAGGGCAATGGTTACCCGTTATGGTATGAGCGAAAAACTTGGTCCTGTTGTTTATGGTAAAGATAATGACCAAGTATTTTTAGGTATGGATTATAACCATACTAAGAATTATTCTGATGCTTATGCGACTCAAATTGATGATGAAATCAAAAGTATTCTTCTTGATTGCGAAAAGAAATGCCGTGATATTCTTGAAGAGCATAACGATAAGCTTGTTCTTATTGCTGAAACTCTTATTAAGCAGGAGAAAATTGACCGTGACCTTTTCTTGAAGCTTATGGATGAAAACTACAATCCTGATGAAGAGGTTGAAGAAACAGTTGGAAACGAAGCTACTGAAACTCAAGATACTGTTATAGAAGAGGTTACAGAAGTTATTGAGGAAGACGTTGTTGAAAATCAATCCGAAAGTGATGTTGCTTCAGAAATAATCACAGAAGAAAGCGACGAGACAACCGATTCTACCATTGAATAATACTTCAATACACAAAAAACTGACAGATTTATCATCTGTCAGTTTTTTATTGTTTTATACATCGTTTTCAAATGTGGATCTTAATCAAAATACTTGTATATATCAGAATATTTTTCAATATAGAAGCTGCAAAAGGATTTAACTGTTTCAGGGTCAGCCTTTTCAGAAATGTCTTTAATTCCTAAAATTTTATATCCTGCTTTATTTGCTGTTTCGATAGCATAAAGAGCGTCTTCAAATATATACGTGTTACTCTTGTCTGTCCCTAAAAATTCGAGAGCTTTGTCGTAAATAACAGGGGAGTCTTTGCCAGCACCAACGGAAGTGCAAGTAAATATTTCGTCAAAATATTCTCTTATTCCGTTTCTTATAAGTGCTCTCTCAACAAGATGCTTGTCTGTTGCAGTAGCAACGCACATTTTAACGTTTCTTTGCTTCAAGAATTCTAAAAATTCTTTAACTCCGTCTTTTAAAAGAACGTCGTTGTAATAAAAGCCTTCAACCAATTTGTTAACAGCTTCAACAACACCTAAAACGGTTTCGGTAGGGTCAACGTTTTTTATATAATATTCAGCTGCTTGAGTCATACTCATTTTAACAAATTCGTCTTCTATACCAGGCTCGGGCTCAACACCTTTTTCTTTTAAAAATCTTAAGCCTATTTCGCTCCATATGTGCATAGAATCAAATACAGTACCGTCTAAATCAAATATTGCACCCTTGATGTCATTCATATTATTCATGATTACCTCCAAAATTGAAACTGCCTGTTTTACAATTCCAAATGATACATAATTTGCCTTTTTCAACGTTAATTAAAGAGTTTTTACCTATAAATTCATTACTAACCCCCAAAGGAAAATCTGCCGTTAAAACAGCGTCTGAAAGCTCGTAAAGAAAGCCTTTTTCTGTTACCCCGGTTGATTTATCACAAACTGAAAAAACTGATATATTTCCTTTGCATTCTGAGGAAAAACTGATTGAGCTGTTTTTTATAACTGTTAAAGCTGTTTTGTTCTCATTATCGAAAAATACTGCAAAACTGTTATTATCTGCAATAAAAGAAGCAGTTTGAATATTGGCAATTGTATGGTCGAGCCTTCCGCCAATACAACCGTAAATTTCGAAGTAATTATAACCCATATTTAAAGCGGTTTTTATACAAAGCATTGTATCGGTATCATCTTTAATTTTAGGGTGCTTAATTATATTTTTGCCTTCGGGAATATAGCCTAAAGAATCAAAATCACCGATAATATAATCGGGTTTAATATTTAACTCTTTTAAAGTTTCAAGACCTTTGTCTGCAGCGATTATAATATCATTTTCGTTTTTATATAAATTAAAGCCTTCGGTGTTAATTTCAAGTGCACCGAAAATAATGCATTTTTTCATAAAAACCTCTTTATACATAAAGCCTTCCTAAGTTTAGGAAGGCTTTTAAATTAAAATATACCGTAAGTGATAAGTGACATAATTAACCCGGCAATAAAAACGCCTAAAGCAATAATAGGTAAGCACTTTTTAAATCTTAAATCCATAAGTGCAGCTATAAGAGCACCTGTCCAGCCGCCTGTGCCGGGGAGGGGAATAGCAACGAATAAGAGAAGGCCCCACTCTTTATATTTCTGTATTGTACCTTTTTTCTTTTCAGAACGCTCTTCCATTTTGTCAACGATTTTTGCAAATGCTTTGAATTTTCTCATCCAAGCAAAAATCTTTCTTATAAAAAGAAGAATAAAGGGAATAGGGAGCATATTACCAACATAACAGATAATAAAAGCCTGTAAGAAGGGGATTTCTAAAAGTCTGGCAGCAATCATACCTCCTCGCAACTCAAGTACAGGGCAAAGAGAGATAGCAAATGCAACGAGCTGTGGCGGAATAGTATTTTGTAAAAAATCAACTATTGAAGTTACAATCGTTTCAACCATAATTTTCCTCACTTATATAGTTATTAGAAATCAGATATTCTTTTGCATCCTTTAATATCGTCTTATCGTTTTCGAATTTAAGATGATTATACGCATTTTCAAAGGTGAGCCATATATAATCTTCAATTTCTTCAACTTGAATTTTAGTTTGAGTGTCGTTAGTAGATGCAACAAAAATCTGCACAGTTTTTTGAATTTTGTTTTGAATGGTATATTCAGATTTACATTTAAAGCCGGGGAGAATATTAATTCTCAAACCGGTTTCCTCAAAAACTTCTCTGATTGCTGTTTGCTCTAAGGTTTCGCCTTTTTCAACGTGACCTTTAGGAAAACTCCAATTTGAGCTTCTTCTGTTGCGGATTAACAGATATCTAATTTCATTGTTTATTTTTCTGTAAACAACTGCACCGCAAGACCTTTCATAATAACAATCAAGATTAAATTGGCGGTTTTGAGTGCAAAACTCTATTAAACCTCTAATTTCGCAGTCGATATACTTTTTTGATTTTGGTGCTGCAATAAGTTTCTGTTCACCATTGTCTCTGAATTTTATAACGGCAATAATTCGACCGTCAAAATGCCTTACCGGGTTATCTATTCCAAGAATAAAAACACCGCTAACTGTTGGTGGTGGTTGGAATTTACCGATAGGCTTGCCATGGTTTAATTTATAAACCGAAGAAGAGGACAAAGGTGAACCAATAGGGTCTGTTATACTAACCCTAATCAATTTACCTAACATGAAGTAACCTCACATAACATAGAAATATGTTTATTATTATATGCCTTTTTTTCAGCACTTTCAATATACAAACTATTTATAATTATTAGCGACTTTTATTGCAATTTCATCAAAAATCACCCATATTGACAATATTTCCCAAATTTAAAAGGATGGTATCGCTACCATCCTTCTGTTTATGTTATTTTAAATTTTTAAAGAAATCGCAAACCTCAACTGCTTTACCGCAGGTCATAGGACCTTCCGTGCATTTATTAACGAAACAGCTGGGACCGTAGAATTTAAATACAGTTTCATCAGCCTTTCTGAGCTGTGAAAGCATATCAATAGCGAAATCACGAATTTCCCATTGGGCTCTATTGCAAGAACGTAAACGCATAAATAAAAGCAATTCACGACCGTTGATTGTTGTAACTATATCAATTGCATTACCGCTAAGCTGAACGTAAGCAAGCAGCTCTTCGGAAATACCAAGCTCTTTTAATTCATTATAAAGTTTGTTGGTTTTTACAAATGCATCACAATATCTTTCTTTAAGCTCGGGCTTTACTGCAATTGTTTCGGGAAGAATGTGTCTTGTTCTGTCAGTAAGTGTAAGCGAAGGGATGCCGATAGACTGAATTCTGTGCCTTGCAAAATGAGTAAGGCAAGATAACGAAACGTTGTTAATTCTAAATGTGAAAGTTGCAGCCTCTAAAGGTCTTTGACGTTTTGATTTAATTATCTTTTCAATAATCTTTGAACGCTCTTCGCTATCAGAAATGATATCTTCAATTTGTTTTGTCGGTAAGTTGCATGCTTCAATAAGAGCCGCTCTGGCAATTGCTTTTGATGCATCGGGGGTATAGCTGATTAATTCAACGGGAGCCTGATTTTTTATAAGCTCCTTGTCTGCAACGTATGAATAAGTGGGAACGTCTTGAAGATTGGGCCTTCTTGCTTCAAAATCAGTGAATATGCCGGGAGTCATAGCTCTTGCTTGCTCTAAAAGAGATTCGCCTAATGTTTTAAGCTCAGGGAAGGTTGAGCCTCTGCCGTAAATCATAGCGTAAAGCATATTAATTAATTCTCTTGCATTCAACGTGCAATAGAAGTTACTGTACAAAGAATAGGGGAGAAGAAAACGAGCATCCTCTTTAGGAATACCTGCATCTATAAAAGCCTGATACTCATTGTAAAGATAATCCATATGAGCTATGTATTTATCGTGAACAGACTTAGATTCAAAATGAGGTACGTAATAGCCTAATTTTGCAAAATCAACGTATCTTCTTGATTTAACGGTAAATGAAGCGAGGCGGAATTCTATAACAAACTGCTCAACTAAAACAGAAACGTTTTGGAAAGCGAGGTTGAAAACAGTATGCTCCACAGTTGAAGTATGACCCGAACGGGTGACCTTTGATATTAAATTAGCGTTTTTTGCTGCATCCTTTGAAAGCTCTAAAATTTCAAGAGCAGTACCGGGCTGGGTTGAAATTCTGCCTGAAGCGGCAGGAATTCTCTCACCGGTGTCGGTCATGCCGATAATAATAGCTTTCGAATTAGTGTTAAGTTCGGCGTTCATAAACTTCCTCCAATTATTCCACATATTTCGTTCATTATACCATTCACTGACAATAAATTCAAGAGCAATATTTTTTTATTAAATAACTATAAATATATTGATTTCTTCTTGAAAATTTATACTATATATGGTATCATTATTTCAATTATGGGTGTATATTGCCTTTTTAACGTTTAGGAGGGTTTTTTATGGCTATTATCAAGAAAGAAGCGTACTTCAATTCCTCTACTGGAGTTAATAAAATACGTACTCTCATCTGGTCTGATTCAGAAGTGAAGCCTGTTGCAGTTTTTCAAATAGCTCACGGCGTTTCAGAGCATATTGACAGATATGATAATTTTGCAAGATTTCTCGTGTCAAAAGGCTTTATTGTCTGTGGTAATGACCATATCGGTCACGGTAAATCTGTAAATTCGGCTGAGGATTTAGGCTTTACTGCCGAAAAAGACGGTTACAGACGTTTCGTTGATGATATGCATATTTTATATTCAATAATTCACAAGCGTTTTCCCGACCTTCCTTATTTTCTTTTTGGTCATAGTATGGGTTCACTTTGTGCCAGAGTATATGCTAGTACTTTCGCAACCGATCTTGCAGGACTTATCATTTGCGGTACTGCACAAGTTCCTTCCGGTCTTGATTTTAGCATTGATGCACTTGACAAAATTGTTGAGAAATTCGGTCCTCGTACTGTCAATAAGGTTGCAGCAGGCATGCTTAACAAATTCTCTTCTCTCGGTATTTCCGATAGAGAAACTGATTTGGATTGGTTAAGTGTTAATAAAGAAAACGTTCAGAATTATATTGACGACCCTCTTTGCGGTAATGAGCTTTCTCTTGCGGGTATTCGTGATTTAGCCGCAATCGGTATTCTTGCATGTGATAAATTATGGCCTGCAACAATTCCCGTTGATTTACCCATAATGATTATTTCGGGTGCACTTGACCCCGTTGGCGGTAACGGCAAAGGCCCGATTGCTTGTTGCGATGCTTTAACTGAAAGCGGTCATAATCCTACGGTGATTATTTATCCCGGCTGCCGTCACGAAATTCTTAACGAGGATTGCAAAGAAAAGGTTTATATGGATATCCTCGGTTGGCTTAATTCCGTTCTTTTCTAATTCTTTAAATCAGGTGAAAAATTTGCAAAACAAAAATATATTTGTCTCTGAAAGTGATTTAGCAATTCAAAGAGATTATATTGATAAGGTTCGCACGGTTTTATCATCACGTTTCAGTGATAGGCCTCCAAAAGCCTTTGTTCATACCTACGGTTGTCAAGGTAACGTTTCTGACAGTGAGCAAATTAAAGGTATGCTTGTTGAAATGGGTTACGAGCTTTGCAACGAAACCGACAAGGCTGACCTTATTTTATACAATACCTGTGCTATTCGTGAGCACGCCGAAGACCGAGTTTTTGGCAACGTTGGTGCTTTAAAATCACTTAAAAGAGATAATCCCGATCTTATAATAGCTTTGTGCGGTTGTATGATGCAACAAAAGCACGTGGTTGATAAAATAAAAAACAGTTATCCATTTGTGAATCTTGTTTTCGGTACTCACGTTTTATTTAAATTACCCGAGTTTTTGTCAAAGGTTCTTTGTACTAAAAAAAGGGTTTTTTCCATTGATGAAAGTGACGGTGTAATTGCAGAAGGTATTACCCGCTCAAGAGATAGCGGTGAAAACGCTTGGTTACCAATAATGTACGGCTGTAATAACTTTTGCTCTTACTGTATCGTGCCTCACGTAAGAGGGCGTGAAAGAAGCCGTGACCCCGAGCTTGTTTTAAACGAAGCTAAAGAGCTTATAAGCGAAGGCTACAAAACAATAACCTTGTTAGGTCAAAACGTTAACTCCTACGGTAAAAATTGCGACCACGGTGTTAACTTTGCCGAGCTTGTCAGACGTATTGATACAATTGAGGGCGATTTTAAATTTGATTTTATGACCTCTCATCCGAGAGATTGCAGCTTTGAGTTATTAGACGTTCTTTCAGAAAGTAAGCATTTCTGCGGTCATTTGCACTTACCCGTTCAGTCAGGTAATAACAGAATCTTAAAAGAAATGAACCGCCATTATACTCGTGAGCATTACCTTGATTTAATTAAATATGCCCGAGAAAAAATGCCGAATGTTGACTTAACAACGGATATTATCGTTGGCTTCCCCGGTGAAACCTATGAGGAATTCCTTGATACAGTTTCTCTTGTTAAGGAAGTTAAATACGGTTCAATGTTTACGTTTATTTATTCTGCGAGAAAGGGGACACCCGCCGCAGAGCTACCCGACCCTGTATCTAAAAAAGAAAAGACCGCTTGGTTTATGGAGCTTTTAAGGGTCCAAGAGGAAATTTCGGGTAAAAAATTCAGTTGATTTGGTTTATAATGATTGTGATTGTCGAAACGCAGTCGCGTTTCGCAAAAGCCGATTATATCGGCTTTTAGCAAAATTTTTTTTCATAAATACAATTTTGCATTACATTCATTGAAAGGATTATAGTCGAATTTTCAAAGAAAATTCGATACCAAATTATATATTTGGTATCGAAACAGTGTAACTTACACTGTTTCGACTAACTATAATCGTTATAAACAATGCTTATCAGAGGTGTGGGCGGCAGGATTAGGGTCGTCTGCACCTCTGAAAAATTCAAGTGGCCGTTCTTTCATATACTTGGGTATTCCTTGGGCTATTGCAGGGAAATCATTTTCAGTATTAGCTGTAGCCTGAATTTCATAGGTTCCATAGGTATTTACCATTTCTTCACAAGTTTCGGGACAGGAGCGAAACG
>JAZROI010000025.1:0-13122 GCA_045648585.1 Acutalibacteraceae bacterium | reverse complement strand
CCCCTTCCAGTATCAAGCATATCTCAACAGAGCACGTTCTTACCGTGATCTTCCTATGAGATTAGCTGAAACTTCAACTCTTTTCAGAAATGAATCATCAGGCGAAATGCACGGTCTTATCCGTGTTCGTCAGTTTACAATTTCAGAGGGTCACTTAATGTGCCTTCCCGAACAGCTTGCAGATGAATTCAAACGTTGTCTTGACCTTTGCATTTTTATGCTCAAAACATTAGGCCTTTACGAAGACGTTTCTTACCGTTTCTCACAGTGGGATCCTGCTAACACAGAAAAATATATCGGTACTACTGAGCAGTGGGAAGAAGCGCAGGGCGTTATGAAAGAAATTCTTGATGATATCGGTATCGAATATAAGGTTGGTATCGGTGAGGCTGCTTTCTATGGTCCCAAGCTTGATATTCAGATTAAGAATGTTTACGGTAAGGAAGATACACTTATTACAATTCAGATTGACCAGATGCTTGCTGAGAAATTTGGTATGGAATACGTTGACCGCGATGGTACAAAGAAGAATCCTTATATCATCCACAGAACGTCTATCGGTTGCTACGAAAGAACACTTGCTCTTCTTATTGAAAAATATGCAGGTGCATTCCCCATGTGGCTTGCTCCCGAGCAGATGAGAATTCTTCCTATCTCTGAAAGACATCACGATGCTTGCTTTGACCTTTGCAAAAAGCTTGAGGAAAAAGGCTTCCGCGTAACTGTTGATGACAGAGCAGAGAAAACAGGCTACAAAATCCGTGAAGCACAGCTTCAGAAGATTCCCTATATGCTTGTTTTAGGTGATAAGGAAATCGAAAACGGTGAGGTTGCAGTTCGTGGCAGAAAAGCCGGTGATATGGGCACGATGAGCGTTGAAGCATTTATCGAAATGGCTCAGAAGGAAGTTGACGATAAGGTTATCAACTAAATTGCAAGTGGTAAATGGCAATTTGCAAATTTCGGAACTGCGTTAGCAATTTTAAGTTCCGCAAGGATAAAAACGCAAAGTTTTGCGAAGCCTTTCCTCCTTGTCCGCTTTAGCGGATAGGGAGGGGGACCGTTCTTCAATAAAATAAAGATTAACAGGCAGTGTATTTCGTAGAATATACTGCCTGTTATTTGTTTATTAAATCGGAATGGTGGAGGGTAGTTCACTGACGTCTTAGGTTTAGTTATAAAGTTGTAAGATTATATGATTGATTATAAAAATTAAAATCTTTTGTCTGCATAAACCTAATGAGTAAGAGAACTACCCACCACCAAAAGCAAAGTTTTGGTCCCCCTCCCTATTTTGTCTATGACAAAACAGGGAGGTAAGGCCTCGTTACAATTAATGTTATCTATAAAAACAACAGGTCTGCAATAGCAATTTTAACTGCCGTCACAGACCCTTCACTTATTCACTCTTTACTGCGAACGTCAGTGAGCTTCATACCCTTCTTCAACTATCGCGTTAATTAAAACGTCATCAGCTACTTCTTTTGAAAGTGTTACTGTAGCTATATTTTCTTCGTGGCTTGCGGTTGCTTCTTCAACACCGTCAATTGCAAGAAGTGCTTTTGTTACGTGTGCTTCGCAACGGGGGCACATCATACCTTCAACCTTAATTACCTTTGTCATAATATCATTTCCTTTCTTTTGATTTGAAAGAGCTTCTTCGGCTTCTTCTATGTTGTTTTCAATAATTAATTTGGATTTCAAAAAACGAAGTCTTAAAGCGTTTGTTACAACTGAAACAGAGCTTAAGCTCATTGCTGCGGAGCCTATCATTGGTGTAAGCTTTATTGCAAATAATGGGTAAAGTACGCCTGCCGCAAGAGGGATACCTAACGTATTATAAAAGAAAGCCCAGAATAAGTTTATTTTAATATTCTTCATAACGGCTTTGCTTAATTCAACTGCCTTTGCACCGTCGGAAAGTGAGCTTTTTATAAGCACGATATCAGCTGCGTCAATGGCAATATCCGTGCCTGCACCGATAGCAATACCTACGTCGGCTCTTGTAAGAGCGGGAGCATCGTTTATTCCGTCACCGATAAAGGCTACCTTTTCACCGTTTTCCTGAAGCTTTCGTAAAATGCTTTCCTTATCAGCGGGTAGAAGCTCTGCAAAAACCTCGTCAACCCCTGATTTTTCGGCTATATATTGGGCGGCATTTTTGTTGTCGCCCGTAAGCATTACCGTAGTTTTACCTAATGCTTTAAATGCTTTTATTGCTTCAATACTGTCATTTCTTATTGTATCGGAAACGGCAATAATACCAATTATATTATTTTCTTCCGCAAATATCAAAGGCGTTTTGCCTTGCTTCGAAAGTTCATCAACTGTTTTTTTGATAGATGCTATATCAATATTTTCTTCTGATAAAAATCTACGGTTTCCCGACAGAAATTTTTTACCATTAATAAGGCATTTTACGCCTTTCCCTTGTACTGCTTCGAAATCACTTGACTGAGGTAGTAATAGGCTTTGTTCTTTTGCTTTTTTTCTTACTGCTTCCGCAAGGGGATGCTCGCTACCGCTTTCAACAGCACCACATATTTTTAAAAATTCATTTTCTGTATAGCTTTTATCAATTACAACGATATCACTTACAGTCATTTCACCGCTTGTAATCGTTCCTGTTTTATCAAGAACTATTTTATTTACGTTGCCGAGATTTTCTAAAGCGGCGGCGGATTTGATGAGAATACCGTTTTCTGCGGCTTTACCCGTACCTACCATAATCGCGACGGGTGTTGCAAGACCCAAAGCACAAGGGCAAGAAATGACAAGCACAGTAATACCGAAAGAAAGTGCGGTAGAAAATTCAGCACCCGTAACAAGCCAGATAATAAATGTGATTAACGAAATCGCCATTACAACGGGCACAAATACACTGCTTACTTTGTCGGCAAGTCGTGCGATAGGTGCTTTTGATGAGCCTGCCTCGTCAACAAGCTTTATTATTTGAGAAAGAGTTGTGTTTTCACCGACTTTAGTTGCTGTCATTGTGAAAGTTCCGTTTTTGTTAAGTGTAGCAGAAATTATTTCATCACCAATTGCTTTTTCAACGGGTAAGCTTTCACCCGTTACTGCGGATTGGTCGATATAACCGTTACCGCTTTTTAAAATTCCGTCAACTGCGATTCTTTCACCGGGGCGAATAATTATTTCGTCCCCCGTTTTAATATCCTCGGCGGCTACCGTTATTTCTTTACCATCTTTTATAATATTTGCAGTTTTCGGTGATAACTCTACGAGCTTGCCTAAAGCATCGCCCGTTTTTCTTTTAGATTTAGTTTCTAAATATTTTCCTACGGTTACAAGTGTTAATACCATAGCACTTGATTCGAAATATAATTCGTGAGAATAATGTGCTAAAACTTGAAGATTGCCTTTTGGTGCGGCGTAAGCCATCATAAAAAGTGAAAACAAACCGTAAATAAATGATGCACCCGAGCCTAAAGCAACAAGGGAATCCATATTTGCAGTTCTTTTTATAAGCCCTTTAATGCCCGAAACAAAAAACTTTTTGTTTATTATCATTACGGGGATAGTCAAAAGCATTTGTAAAAGTGCATTTACTATCGCGTTTTCGGTGGCGTGAAGAAAATGGGGGAGCGGGAGGTTTAACATATGCCCCATAGCAATATACATTAAAACTACAAGAAAAGCTATTGAATAAATAAGCCTTTTTTTTATAGAGGCTTCTTTTTCTTGTTCGTTTGACTGACGCTCCTGCCATTGCTCTTTTAAACCGTTTTTGGTGTTTTTTTGATTAAAAAGAGAAGCGCCGTAGCCGATATTGTTTACCGCGTCTATTATATTTTGTTCAGTAAGTTTTTCGTTGTCAAAGGTTACTGTAAGCTGTTCTGACAATAGGTTTACCTGAGCGGCTTCTACGCCCTCTAATTTACAGGCGGCTTTTTCAACGTTTGCCTGACAAGCGGCACAGGTCATACCCGTTACTCTGAATTTTTCAGTTTTCATAAAAACTCCATTTGATAGTTAGTCTTTGCTAACTATTATACAACTAATAAATATAAAAATCAACATTGACAAAACTTTTTGTAATATGGTACGATTTCATTATATTAAAATACATAAGCCGAAAGAGGCGGTAAAATGGAAAAATATATAAACGAAAAAATTGCACCCAAATTACAGGGGGACGGCGGTTGGGTCGAGTTTGTTTCTTTTGAAAACGGAGAGCTTACGCTTCGTTTCAGGGGAGAATGTTCAAAATGTCTCATTCTTCACCGTTGTGTTGAATGGATAGAGGAACAAATTAAGCTCGATTTAAAAAAAGACGTAAAAATTGAAGTGGTCAGAAAAAGACCTTACTTCCAAGATGTTTGAGGTGTATTATGGCACATATTAAAGTAGTAAGACGTTCAATGCGACCTGAGGAATGGACTGACCTTCGTTTCGGTTGGCTTAAACGTCATATATATAATGAAAAATGGGAAATTGAAAATTTAGAAATCCGCGATGCACGTCAGGTTCGTGAAATGGAATTTGAATATTATTCAGATGAGTACAGACCTTTAAAAAAGGGAGATATGTATTTCACTCCCGATGGTACTGCGTTCATAAAAGCAGATGTTAAAATTCCCGATCATTTAAAAGATAAAGAGCTTTGGTTTTCTCTTAAAACCGCCGCGGAAATTTGCGTTAAGGTAAACGGTAAATATATAGGCGGTGTTGACCCTAACAGAGAAAGAATGTTATTGTCGCCATATGTAGACGTAAATGATACTCTTCATTTTGATATGATGGGCTACAACAGAAGTAAGCCTGACGATGAAAGAAATCCTGAAAGCCTTTCTGTAAGAGGCTGCCGTCAGATTTTTGAGGGTGCATATATTTGTACTATTAATGACGATGTTCAAAGCCTTGTTTACGATTTTGAGTTGCTTCTTGATATTGCAAAAAGCGAGCTTTTCAATGAAGATTACAGAGCATTTCTTAACCGCGAATTAAATAATGCTATGAACTGTATTGACTTTGACAGTGACGAGCTTACGGGCGTAGATGCTGCAAGAAAATATATTGAAGAGGTAATTTACTCGAACGATACCTATAAGGGTACGGGTGACGTGGCTCTTGTTGCTCACTCGCATCTTGACGTTGCATATTATTGGCGAAGAATTCATGCAGTACAGAAAAATCTCCGTACTGTTCTTATTCAGCTTCGTCTTATGGATAGATATCCCCATTTTAAATACGCCCATACGCAGCCTTATACATATGAAACGCTTGAAAAATATTACCCCGACGTATTCCAAGAATTAAAAGAAAAGGTTAAAAACGGTCAGTTTGAGCCTGTTGGGGCAATGTACGTTGAGCCTGATTGCAACGTGCCTAATGCAGAAAGTCTTATCAGACAGTGCCTTTACGGTCAAAAAACGTATGAGAGAATGTTTGGTAAAAAAGTTAATAATGCTTGGCTTCCTGACGTTTTCGGTAACAGCTGGATTTTACCCCAGATTCTCAAAAAAAGCGGAGTGGATTATTTCGTTTCAAACAAAATGTCTACGTGGAATGATACAAATCGCTTCCCCCATAATAACTTTATCTGGCGTGGTATTGACGGTAGCGACGTTTACGCCTGCGTTCCTCCTACTCACTTTATAACCTGGAATATGCCTTCTCAGATTCAGGAAAACTGGGAAGCGTATATAGATAAAGACAAAGGCGGTCAAACGCTTAATATGTTTGGCTACGGTGACGGTGGCTCGGGCTGTACCGAAGAAATGATAGAGCTTATGAATAGATTTGATAAGCTTTCTATAATGCCGAAATGCACCCACACAAGCGGTGCAGAGTTCCTTGAAAAAAATCTTAAGGATAATAAAGCTCTTGAGGTGTGGGATGGCGAATTGTATCTTGAAATGCACCGTGGCACTTTTACTACAAAGAGTGATATTAAAAAAGCTAACCGAAGGCTTGAAGAAAAGTTCAGAACGGCGGAAATGCTTTCTTTTATGCGAAATGAAAACAATTCTGAAAAAATAACAGAGCTTTACAAAAAATTCCTTATTAATCAATTCCATGATATTCTTCCCGGCTCTCATATTCACCCCGTGTATGAGGATGCGATGAAGGATTATGCGGAGATTGAAAAAGCCCTTGATAATATTATAGGTACCGGAAGCAGATATTTTAATACTCTTAACTTTGAAAGACCCGGTCTTGATTTTATTGAAAATAAAAATGGTACCGCCACAAAATATGGCAAAAAGGGTAACTGGGTGCTTTCGAAATTACCACCGCTTTCATCAGCAAATTTAAAAAAGCAACGCCATGATACGGACTGGATTTCAATTTTGGGTTCGGTAGTTGAAACACCGTATTATACAATAATATTTGGTATTGACGGCTCAATTGAATATCTTTATGATAAAGAGCTTTCGAGAAAATGGGTAAGCGGCGAATTTAATAAATTAAAGCTTTTTGTTGATTGCCCCGGTAACTATGATGCCTGGGATATTCTTCCCAACTATCGTGAAAAAGAGGCAACATTACACGTAGAAAGCCCGTTAGACGTTGTTGAAACAGACGGGGAAAGTGCAACCTTCAGAGTTTTATTAAGTACCGAAAATTCAAAATGGGAAATGCTTATAAGATTGTTCAGACAGAGTCGCGGTATTGAAGTTGAAAATAACGTAATATGGAATGAAAAGCATAAGCTTGCAAAAGTAGAATTCCAATGTAATATTCTTTCAAGAAAAGTATTGTGTGATACCTCGGCAGGCTTTATTGAAAGAGAAACCCACCGCAATACAACATGGCAGCAAGCTCGATTTGAAGTCTGCCATCATAAGTGGTGTGATATGTCTGAAACAGGTGGTGGTATTGCTATCATAAACGATGGTAAATACGGTGTAGGCTTTTCAGAAAATTTAATCAGCCTTTCTCTTTTAAGGGCAACAGAAAGACCTGACGTTACGTCGGATATAGGAAAACACAGCTTTTCTTATATGATTATGCCTCACGAAAATGATGCTGTTACAGCCGGCATAAATAAGCTTGCTTTACAATATAACACACCACTTATAAAAACTGATTGTCAATGGGATTTAGTGTCCTTTGAACCATTGTACTTGCAGTCGGTTAAAAAGAGTGAAGATGGTCAAATGACAGTAATAAGACTTTCTGAGCAGGATGGTGCAAGAGGTGTTATTGAGTTACCCGGATTTGTTAGAGTGCTTAATATGCTCGAAGAGGTAGTAGACAGAACGGATAAAATTGAATATAAACCATTTGAAATTATAACAATCGGAATATAAATAAAAAAGAAATTGTCGACCGCGAAATGCGAGTCGACAATTTCTTTATATGAATTCAATTACTTGTAATTTAATTACTTAACAAACTCATTGTAGATAGCATTAAGAGTTTTAACGTAATCCTCTTCTGAAACGCCTACAATGATGTTAAGCTCACTTGAACCTTGGTCTATCATTCTGATATTGATATCGTTTTCAGCAATAGCCTTGAAAAGTCTGCCTGCAGTACCTTTAACGCCTGCCATACCTCTACCAACAACAGCAACAAGAGCAATTCCACCGCTTACTGTTACGGAGTCTGCTTTTGTTCTTCTCTGAATGTCATTAAGAATAGCGTCTTTATTAGGCAAGAAATCTGCATCGTTTACAACGATTGACATTGTATCAATACCTGAAGGAAGATGCTCAAAGCAAAGGTTGTAGTTTTCAAGAACTTCAAGAACTGTTCTGCCGAAGCCAACCTCTGAGTTCATCATATCCTTTTCAATAGCAATAACAGAGAAACCTTTTTTACCTGCGACACCTGTGATAACAGTGTCAACCTTGTTATCTTCAACTGAAGAAACAATCATTGTACCTGCATCCTGAGGTGCGTTTGTGTTTCTGATGTTAATCGGGATGCCCATTTCGCGAACGGGGAAAATAGCATCCTCGTGCATAACGGTAGCACCCATATATGAAAGCTCGCGAAGCTCTGAATAAGTGATAGTTGAAATAACCTGAGGGTTTTCAACGCATCTGGGGTCTGCCATAAGCATACCTGAAACGTCAGTCCAGTTTTCGTAAATATCTGCTTTAATAGCACGTGCTACGATTGAGCCTGTAATATCACTACCGCCACGAGAGAAGGTCTTAATTGTGCCGTTAGGCATTACACCGTAGAAGCCGGGGATAACTGCGTGCTCATGCTTTTCAAGAATTGCGGTAAGCTCTTCGTTTGTTTTTTCGGTATCAAGAGTACCGTTTTCTTTGAAGAAGATGCCGTCTTCAGCGTCAATGAACTCATAACCGAGGTAGCTTGCAAGCACCATTGAGTTAAGATATTCGCCACGGGAAGCAATATAGTCACGGCCTGCGTGATGAACGATAGCGTTTTTGATTCTGTCAAATTCGGGCTGAAGCCAAAGCTTCATACCTAAATCCTTGATGATACCGTTGTAACGGTCTTCTATAAGAGCAAAAGCATCGTCAATAGGCTGATTAGCTTTTACAAGCTTATAGCAATCGTAAAGCATATCTGTAACTTTAATATCGTCAGAATATCTTTTACCGGGAGCTGAAGCAACAACGTATCTACGCTCGGGCTCAGCTTTAATTATAGCGGCCACCTTTTTAAACTGCTCTGCATCTGCAAGTGAGCTTCCGCCGAATTTAAGAACTTTAACCATAATACATTCTCCTGATTATATATATTTGGGGAATTTTCTGTTCAATACCATAATATATTAGCATTTACAACACAAGTTCGCAAGAAAAATAATTTGTTTTGAAAAAGTTCTATTTATCATATAAAATTTACAAAAGTTGAGTGCTTCACTTGTGCAAAAACACAATAAAAAGAGGAAGTTACAAATAGATTTTGAAAGTTAAGAGTTATTGCTCGAGGTCACACGTGTTTTACAAGGAAACAGTGTAATTGTTATTTAATTACCCTGTTATGTATATCAATGGTATTAGATGCCATTAAACTGAAAGATGTTGCTTTTTGTCAAATTAAGTAGTATAATATATTCGATTATTTTTGAGTTTTTTTGGCATTGGCTTAAAAGATGTTTTTTCTCTCGGTGTCTTTTCGAAAATATTTCTTGGGATTTTTGGATAAGGTGATAAAATGAAAATTCTTGTTGGATATGTTGAAGATTTAAAACACAGCGGAATAGATAAGTATTTATTAAATGTTGTTAAGATTGCTAAAGAAAATGATGTTGTATTGGACTTCTTAACAAGCCAGTACTCGCAGGAAGCGGCAGAATATTTAAGCGGGTTCGGTTGTAATGTTTATACTGTATGCAATTTAAAAAAGCCTCAAGACCACTATAAAGATGTGTGTGAAATATTGAGAAAAGGAAATTATGATAAAGCTTATTTTAATATTTCAGAACCACTTAATATGATGGGACCCAAGGCTGCTCATGATTGTGGAGTTTATACTATAATTCATTCGCACTCTTCGGGCATGGATATAGCAAATAAATACAAACGTCTTGTCCGTGGATTTATAAATGATTTATGTAGGCCAATGTTAAGTAGGTTTGGTGATGAGTTCTTTGCTTGCTCCACAAAAGCGGGATATTGGATGTATACAAAAAAGATTGTTGAATCAGATAAGTTTTCGATAATTTATAATTCGGTAGATGCAACGAAATTCAAACCGGATGCAGCTTTGGGCGAAGCTAAAAGAACAGAACTTAATATACCTGAAGACTCTTTTGTTATAGGTCATGTAGGTAATTACTGTTATGCAAAAAACAACTTCTTTCTTGTCGATATAATGGCGGAAGTTATAAAAGAAAAAAGTAATGCATTGATGTTATGTATTGGTGATGGTGCAGACCGTGAAGCAGTTGAAGCATATGCTAAAGAACGCGGTGTGTATGATAATATGCGATTCCTTGGTATCAGAAGTGATGTTTCGGCACTTATGAATGCACTTGATGTTTTTGTTTTGCCATCAAGGTTTGAGGGAATGCCTATTGTTGCGATAGAAGCTCAACTTTGCGGTATACCGTGTGTTGTAAGCAGTAATATTGATAGATTGGTATTGCTTTCAAACACCTGCGAGAGTATTAGTATTGATGATGCGTCAGATTGGGCAAAAGTTATTGTGAATTTAGGTTCAAAAAAAGACGAAACATCGTTGGCCCCTGATGCATTAAGTAAGTTTTCTGTTTCAGAAAGTAAAAATCAGATAGTAAATATTCTGATAGGAGGGTAATATGGAAAAATTATACAACAAGACAACCAAGGCTGTAGAATTTCTTGAAGTTGTATTTACAATTATGTTTATGGTTGTTGGATTTTTACAATGTAGTTGTCTTACGTTTGGTAAACCGATAATTTCTTTAGTTCAGTGGCCGACTATTTTTCTTGGTGGTTTGCTAGTGCTTTATCGTTTTCTTTTTTTCAAGAAGTTTATTAAGGTGAAAAGTATTTTCCTTCTTTTAGGCTTCATAGCATCGTATGTGCTTTCTATGGTTGTTAGTTTTAAATATGGATTTTATGAAAATTTTCGAGGACTTATTTTCATCGTTTTTCAAATAGGTCTTATTTATGCGTTTGATACTGAGAAAAGTTCTGAAAAAATAGTAAAAAAATTCAATATAGTAGCGCTATTCTATTTGGGATTTGTTTGCGTGCTTTCAGTCATAAGCATAGTGTTCTTACTTAAGGGTGTATCTCAAATATATCCCCAAGAGGTTGGTCCTACAATAGTTGTAGGTTTTGCATGGGGACGTCTTTTTGGTGCTTATTGGGATCCTAATATAGCCGCAGCTATGAATGCTATTGCAGTTGCAATATCTGTATATTTTATAACAAAATTCAAAAATATCTTTTTCCGTATTTTAATGGTAATCGGAATATTTATCAATGTTGTCTATATTGCTTTTTCTGACTCCAGAACAGGTATAGTTACATTGTGTATTTCTTCTGTAGTGTTCTTTGCATTTTACGTATTCAACAGAGGCTTTAAAGGTCTTAAAAATAATAGTTTGCGTATAATTGCATGCTTTGTAGCGGTAATTGTTGTAGCCGGTTTAACCTTAAAACTTCCGGGCGCTATAAAAAACGGTTATAATGCATACACTACTGCAAAGTATAACGAGATGCTTGAAAACTCTGGTCAAAATGAGCAAATTGATGAAAATGTTGTTCCTGATGAAAAAACAGAATCAGAACATCCGGAAGTTCCTCAGAAGGCTCCGCCTACAATATCATCTGACGGTCGAGAGGAAGATATTTCGAACGATATAAGTAACCGCCGTTTTGATATTTGGAAGAGTGCATTCGAACTGTTTAAAACAACCCCTATTGTTGGTACATCTCACTTCAATATTGTGCCGTATGCTCAGGAGGTTATGCCTGATTCATATATAATAACAAATGACCATATGGTTTTTTACACTATGCATAATTTCTTTGTTGATGTTCTTGTTTCTCAAGGTATATTGGGCATAGCTACAATAATGGGTGCTGCATTATGGATGGTAATTTTCTTGTTAAAGAAATTCAAATTATTCAATAATGGTAAAAACGCTTCGTTGAATTTCGTTGCATTGTCTGTAGCACTGACTGTTATAGCTTCATCATTATTTATGACAGAAATAGTTTATGTAATAACCCCCCTTACCTTGATGTTTTGGTTGTCAATGGGGGCACTTATGAATAATTTACAAAAAGAGGATAGCTGAGGTAGTTGTATGGAAAAGGTTTTAAGTATTTCAATTGCTGCGTATAACGTTGAAAAGTTTATTGAACAATGTCTTAACTCATTTGTTGAAAGTGGCGTTATTGAAGACGTTGAGGTTATCGTTACTGACGATGGCTCAAAAGATTCAACTCCTGAAATTGTTTCAAAATATGCAGAACAGTATCCGGGAAGTATAATACTTGTGCGTCAGGAAAATGCAGGTCCGGGCTCCACTGTGAATAGTGGTATCAGTCACTCTACCGGCAAATATTTCAGAATGGTTGATGGTGACGACTGGGTTAATCCTCAGGATTTTGCCAAGCTTGTTGAAAAACTTAAAAAAACAGACAGTGACGCAGTAATAAACAATTATATTCTTGTTGATAATGATACAGCCGAGCAAAGAACGGTGAAAATAGAGAATATTGAAGCTGATAAGGAATTAAAGCTTGAGGAAGTTGCTCCTAAGCTTGATATATCAATGCATAATTTCATTATCAAAACAAGCATAATGAAAGAATACGTAAAGTTGTTTAACTGTTTCTATACAGACATGCAGTATCTTGTGTTCCCTGTAAGATATATTAAAACAATAAGCTTTTTTGATTTATATGTTTATATGTATCGTGTTTCTCTTGCAACTCAGAGCATGAATCCTGTAAGTCTTCAAAAGAATATTGCTATGCATGATAAGGTATTGTTCTCTCTACTTGAATACTATGAGGATTATAGAAAATCTGATGATTATAACGAAATAATATCTCAATATCTTATTTCTCGTATTGTCAGAATGGCTGGTTGTCAGTTGGCTATTTATCTTTCATATAAACCAAACGCTGAGAAGAAAGCAGAACTTTACAATTTCTTTGAGCGACTTCAGAAATCTTCATCTAAGGTTTATGATTCCTTTAAGTGCTTGAAAACAGTAAAGCTTCTTAATACTTCAAAATTGTGTTATTATCCATTATCGATTAAGGTAAGAAAGCAAAATGGCGCATAATAATTAAATAAAACAGAGGCGGATTTCAAAATGGAATCTGCCTCTGTTTTTTGTAAAAATTTTCTTGCTATATTCTTTGATAAAACAACCATAATAACAATGCAAACGCAATTAAAACGTAGAGAAGGAGTGTAATGGAAATGGCATCAAAAAATAGCGGTATGCCCGCAGATACAAAGGCAAGCGCAAAGCAGATTCTTAATCAGATTAAGATGGAAGCTGCTCAGGAAGTAGGCGTTGATCTTAAGCAGGGTTACAACGGCGACCTCACATCTCGTCAGGCTGGTTCTATCGGCGGTCAGATGGTTAAAAAGATGATTCAGGCTTACGAAGAAGGCAACAAATAATTACAGCATGTAAAATTACCTTTGTGGTAACGAAAAGGAGAACTCTCTCGAGTTCTCTTTTTTGATTGTGCGATAAAATTTATGATATGT
>JAZROI010000024.1:0-21235 GCA_045648585.1 Acutalibacteraceae bacterium | reverse complement strand
GTTATCGCCAACGTCTTTATACGCATACGAATAGGTTATATTCTTACCTGCAGAAACGTTTACCGTTTTGCTTAAAAGCCTTCCTAAATTATCAAAGCTATAGCTTTGCTTTTCAACACCGTTAAGGCTTACACCGTAAACCTGGTCAGGCATTTCATTGGCATCTTTATTTCCGTAACGGAATGAATAATGCCTATTGCCTGTTTCGGGCGTCCAATGGTGAACTCCAGCTACGTAGCCGGTTGTAGCATCGTAATAATATTTCACCCAATTTTCAAGATAATTATAATCGCTTAAATCGGTTGTTTTGTAAACTTTTGTATCAACAACTCTACCGGCAAGGTCATAAATATATCTTGTTTTAGTACCTGAAAACCAGTCGATTACAATTGCTAAATTACCGCTGTTGCTATAATAGAACTGTAATTTTTTACTATTGTCATTATTATATCTTATTTCTGTTACTCGGTCAAGAGTGTCATAAGATTTTATCAAGTATTGATTATTTCCGTAAGCTTGAGTTGTTGGTCTTCCGTAGTCGTCGTACGCTGTTTTAATCAGCGGCTGATTGCCTACTTTTATGCAGGTTGTTCTGCCGAAGGCATCATACTCAAAGTTATATTCCAGCGAGCCGTTTCCGTTTGACGTGATTTTAGTTAACCAGTCTTTATCATTATATTCATAGTTTGAGGAAACGCCAACATCTACCCAATCTTCACCTACCCATATATTGTTTGTAGTTGTAACGGCTGACATTTTATTGGTGTTACCGTAATATGTGCGTTCGCTATAATTTCCGTTAGCATCTATAACACCTCTTAACTGATAGTTATCGGGGTTGTAGTCATACCACGACGTATTACCGCTTGCATCAGTTGAGCTGACAAGGAAATTACCGTCAGCGGTGTACGTCGCACCCGTTACAATCTCTTTACTTTCTGAGTTTGTAGCTTTTACGGTTGAGCTTGTCATATTACCGAATGAATCATAACCGAAATTATACGTTTGACCGTTTGATGAGCTTGCCGATGTCAAAAGATTGGTAGTTTCGTCATAATTATAGGTAAAGCTGCTGCCCGAGGGGTTAACCATATTTGAAAGCTGATTGTTTTCATAGCTAAAGGTTGAATTTTTCTCTGTTAAATCCGTTGTGCTTATAACGTTACCGTCTTCGTCATAAACGTAGCTTGTTCCGTAATCCTCTTTATAGCAATAAGTGCCTGTTACGAAAAGGTTGTTTACGTTATAGTTGTAGTTTACAAAATAGCTTATATAACTGTAATCTCCCGGGGCTATAGCTTTAAAGGATTTAAACTGCCAATTATCAACGTCGGAATTGAAATTTTCTTCCTTTGAGCCGATAACGTTATTATTACTGTCATAGAAATTTACTTTGATTTCAAATTCCGGTAAATTTTCGTGTTCTTTAGTATTTTCGTCAAGCGAGCAGGAACCGGCATACGCCCAAGCACCTAAGGAGAACACGTCGCCGGCAACACCGCTTGTTTCAATTCGCTGACTCACGTAGTTTGCAGCTGTAGCGGTGCCTGCTCTTGTATAGCAAGCGTTTGTCTGCCCTGCAACCTCCGTAGGCCCAAGGGTTGTAGCAGCATTTTCCGCACCAATAATTTCCCAACGGTTTGAGCCATTTTTAAAGCCTGCATTTTCAATAAGGTTATAGCTTGATTCACCGTAACCCGCTTCTAACTGAATATCATCAAACCAAATTGTTCCGCTTGAATTTCCGCTATGGCCTACAACAACTTTTACAGTTTTACCCGCAGGAATTTCTGCAGTTACAGAAAGTCTTTCCCATATTACAGATTTACCAACGGGAACGGTATGAACATTTTCACAACCGTTTTCGCCCCAAACCTCTATTGATATTTTTGCTTCACCAAAAAACTCTTGGTCAAAGCAATTTGAAAAAGCCGAAAGCGTATAAACGCCGCCGTTAAGAGATAAGCTTTGACAAATTACTGCATCGCCTTGAGAAGCGGATGATTTATATGCTTTAACCGAGCCTTTTCCGTAATGACCGATTGAGTCATCGTAAGCAACCCAATCCGTATTATTATTTGGAACGTATGTTTCATATCCTTCAGAAAAATTACGGTTCAACGATGGGTTTACAAGCAGGTTTACAACACTGCTCTGCACTTTAGAAGAAAGGCTTATTTTATTATTTTTACCGCTTGTTTCATCGCCTGCAGCATAAGTAAAAAACTGAGCGTGACCCGTTGCGTTTGAAACTATGCCCGTTGTTTGACCATAATCGTTGAACTGATACGTATAAACTCTTTCCTGATAGTCTTTTACGTCAGTTTCGTTTTGATAATATGTGAAAGTATAGGAATCTCTATATACGTAGTCGCAAAAGGCTTGTAAACAAGACACTCTTTTTTGAGAATTCTCGTCATAATATATTTTAGTTATACTGTTTATACCGCTAATCTGCGTGATATAGCCATACATACTTTCCAAGTGTACTGCTTTTCCGTCAGGATAAAGTATTCTTGAAATTGCATTACCGTAATAATCAATATACGTAATTCTTCCTGCAGGGTCGGTTATTCCGCATAGCCTATTATCAGAGGTGTAAGTGAAAGTATATTGTCTTCCTGCACCATCCCAAATATATTTAATTCGGGGTACACTTGTCCCTTGTGGAGTTTCATAAGCAACGTCAATCTGATTTCCTGCCGGAGTTTTTACTCTTATAAGATGTCCGTTGCAGTTAAACTCCATTTTATTTTTGTCTTTATCAGTAATAACGTATTTTGCAACGGTTAAATCAGTTGGTGAACCGCTTAAAACCTCTAAGCTGTAGCCAAGACCGTCTTCATCTTTACCTACGGTATCGCTCGATTTTTCAAAATAGAAATAATGCTGAGTGCCGTCGGCATCGTTATAAAAATATTTATAACGTTTTTCATACTCTGAAGACTTGTCATTAATATACGGATTTTCAGCAACGTATAAATGGAAATTGGTTTGAACACCATTGCCCATATATGAATAAGGTGCTTCCGTCTTATTTGAGTTATAAGTAAGTGAAATGCTGACAGGTAGTCTTTCGCCACCGCAATCCTCGGTAAGATATTGAGAGTAAATAAAGTTACCGTTAAAGTTGTTTACGCTCGCAACACCTAAATTGCCCGCTTCAATGCTTGTATAAGTATAGTAGCTTTCTACGCCCGACATATTTGTATATGCAATTGACAATATGGGGCGTGCTTTTATATCTTTTATTCCGTCTCCATCTGTATCTTTATAATAAGTTGATGAGCACATACGCGCCTTTTTGGTAACTGAGCTTTCATTTTCCGCTATTAAAGCAACGCCGAAATTGCTTGAAGGATTTGAATACCATTGTGAAACAAGCTGAGTAATTTCAAAGGAAACAAATTTGTATTCATCCTCGGCAGTAAATCGGTTGTAATCGGTTATAATATAATCTTCAATAATTGGCTGTGAATTCCATGTAATTGTGTTGCTATCCCACGCTGATTTAACCTCGTGAAGATTAACAACAACCGCACCGCTATCTTGAAGAGCTATATTAAGCTTAGCATCAATTATTTTATCACCGATGTTAAGTGTTGGAAGAGTTTCACATTTTAAATATGCACGTGATACGCCTCTGGCGTTGCTTCCCTCGGAGCCTGATAAATTTTCATAACCAACAATCATAGTATCTTCGCTGAAATGATTTCCGGAGCGATTCAAATAAACAGTTGAGCTTTCAACTAAAGTATCGGCCTTTTTACGCTGTGAGGAGTAAATTACAGGGTCAACTGTTACAGGAAAAACAATGTTTTCGTTTTTAATCCAATCTTCACTAAAGGACAATTCAAGAGTAAATTTACCGTTATTTATTTCTTTAAGAGTTAAAAACACATCGTCGGAAAAATTACCCTCTGCATCTGTCATATTGGGTGCAGTTATAACAAAAACAGACTCATTATTTTCATTATAAAGCTCAATAGTTTTATTGTCCGTCTGCTTCGGTGTTAAATCTGGGCATTTGTAATTTATAAGGAAGCTTGTTTGGACGTCTGAATCATTGAGAATGATGTTTTCTTTGAGAAAATTCGATGTTGTAATATACTGCAAATCAACATCGGTAAATACACCCTCGTAAGTTACCTCAGACGAAATTTTCTCTAATGTTTCGGGGTTGTTATCGTTTTCAATTTCGGTTACAATGCCCGTTTTTTTCTTTATTCCGTCAAAATTCCAAGAAACGCTGTAACCGTTATACCCTACTCTTACTAATTTACTTCCGTTTGTTTTCTTCGAAAGACGTATTTCAACGTCAGACCGACTGTTTATATAATCTTTTGCAAAAAGGTCGCCTTCCTCACAATCTGTTTCAATGAGAGTGTTATCATAATCAACCCACTCACCCTTTGTATTTTTATAATGAACAGCTACAGGATATTGAGATGCCTGAAAGGTGCCGTCACTCATTTTAAAACGCTTTGTATAAGCATCTCTACCCTCAGTAATTTCAGTTGAAATTTCAGGCTCTGAGGCTTCAGCCGCATTTGTTGATGATAAACTTTCAGTCGTTAAACCATCCTGCGTTGCTTCGTTTGTATTTTCTTCTGACTGTGTTTCATCCTGAGAAGCTTCGTTGTAATATTTATTGTCGTTAAATTCACTAACAAGCTCGGGCGTTGCAACTGAAAATGCACCATAAATTAAAACTATACTTAATAAAAGCGATATAAATATTTTAATTTTTTTCATATTTTCCACCAACCCTTTTATTTTACGGATAATAAACACCGTTAGTTACGTAATACGTATAGCCTTCATGCGTTACGTAGCCGGTATAATTCCAATCTACAACACCTGAAGCAACGTAATACCAAACATCATAATAATTTACAAGACCTGTGAAAGACCAATCTACAGCACCGTTTGCTGTGTAATACCAAGTTCCGTTATACTCAACTAACGTAGGCGCACTTTTATAATTTATTATCCCTTTTTCGACGTAATACATACCGCCATCCTGAACAACAATACCCGTAAAAGTGAAATCAACATGGCCATAGTTTATGTAATACCAAACTCCTTCATAATAGAAAAGACCGTTGTAATTCCAATTTACAACACCTGAAGTAACGTAATACCAAACATCATAATAATTTACAAGACCTGTGAAAGACCAATCTATATCACCGTTTGCTGTGTAATACCAAGTTCCGTTATACTCGACTAACGTAGGCGCACTTTTATAATTTATTATTCCTTTTTCGACGTAATACATACCGCCATCCTGAACAACAATACCCGTAAAAGTGAAATCAACATAGCCATAGTCTATGTAATACCAAACTCCTTCATAATAGAAAAGCCCATTGTAAGTCCAATTTACAACACCTGATTTTACGTAATAATAAATATTGTTCAGTCCGACTAAAGTTTCGCCGTTAGCATCCACTATTCCGTTTTTAACGTAATATAAAATACCGCCGTACTCGGTTATTGTATTTGCACTCCAATCGAGATAACCATTTACAACGTAATACCAACTGCCGCAATGTAAAACGAGACCTGTATAATCATTAGCTTTCATGCCGTTACGTACATACACCCAACTGTTATTCCCCAGATCTATTAAATCATCAAACGCAAAATCAACACGGCCGTTCACAAGATAATAGCTATTACCCTCAAAATCATAAAAACCTGAGTAAGTGCAATCAAGCTGACCTTCTTTTACATACCACAAATCACTGTTATAGCGTGCAAGAGTAGTTGCCGTGTCATCACGGTAACCGTTATTTATGTAGTAAAAAACGTTTTCATAACAGATAAGCCCCGTATACCATTGAGCAAATGAACCATTGTGAACGTATTTGTATTCATTATTTTCATATATCAGAGCACAATAGTTAAAATCTATTACACCGTTTTGAATATAATACGTTGTTCCCTCGTAATAGAAAAAGCCGGTATACGTATAGTCAACTTGACCGTTTTTTACATACCACCAGGAACCGTTGTAAAATGAAAGTGTGTTAGCATTCCAATCAAGCACACCGTTACAGACGTAATAAAAAATATTGTTATATAATACAAGACCTGAAAAACCAGAAGCTATTGCACCGTTTTTAACATAGTACCATGTACTGCCACTATCTTGAATGAGTGTATCTACAGAAAAATCAACTTGACCGTTAATAACGTAATAAAATGTATTTCTAAAACTAAAAAATCCGGTATAACCCCAATCTACCATACCGTTTTTTACATAATACCAACCATAGTCATAATACGAAAGTGTTGTTATGTTCCAATCAAGATATCCGTTTTCAATATGATACCACTCATTGTTGTAAGAACAAAGACCGGTATAATTCGAATCTAACACACCATTTTTGACGTAATACCATTCACCTCTTGCACCGTTAAGAGCAAGACCGGTGTAATTCCAATCGAGGTAGCCATTTCTGACGTAGTACCAAGAATCATTGTAATAAATTATACCCTCATAATCGTAATAAATTGCACCGTTTAAGGAGCAGTACCAAGTGCCGTTTTCGTCTTGGGCAAGAGTTAAGCCTTCAACGTATGAAGCCGTTGAAACCTGATTTTGTGTATCGCCCTCGGCTTTGGTTTTATATTCGCCTGATTTTTGTTCAGTTTTAGAAATCAACTTATCGTTTTCAAAAACCAACGGTAGCGACACCAAAACAGCTAAAACTAAAATAACCGAGAAAATAACAGAAATGGTTTTCAATTTACTTCTCGCTTTTCCGTTTTTTACTTTTTCCATTTTTAACACCCTTTCATATTTTTCAAGCAATAACTGCTTTCAATTTATATATGACAGTTTTAAAAAAAGACTTCGTTTATTTTTTTGCTGATTCTAAAAGTTTGTAGATTGTTACAATTTGAAAACGGGCATATTGGTAAATTTGACAATAAAAATCACCCTACCCTACTCGGGCAAGGTGGTGATAAAACAACTATTTAGGTATTTTAAAATTAACATAATATATCAAGCTTTCACACGCAACATCTATGATAATTTCCCTTTTCTCACAAGAATTATATCGTCGCCTATTACTACGATATCCTTCCAGCAAACTGTAATTTCTTCGCCCCTGCCGAAAAAGCCGCAGAAGCCTTTACCGCAAAAAACGGTGATACTCACAAGGCAACCCGTATAGGTATCTATTTCAATATCCGTTACACAACCAAGGCGGCAACCGTTATCTGCATTAACGACCTCTTTTGCTCTTAAATCTGATAAAGTGCATTTCAAAAAAACTCCCCCTCAAAAGCACCGGAAATTTACCGTAAAATCATATTTTCGCCATTTAAAAACCGAATTCATTATGAATAAAAGAACATCTTGTTAAAATATCAAGCCCGTATTTATGGCGTATGTCATCCTTTGTATGCTCAAGCCGTTCTTCTTTTTCTCTTTTTTTATGATAATCCAAATCTAAAAAAGAAATCTGCTCGCACACCTCGTCACCGTTTAAAAGCTTTGTTCCCGTTACCGTCAAGGAGCGTATAGGCTCTTTTTCTACGTCAAAATTCGATTCTATGAGTGAGAGCACCGCGTTTCTCAAATCGTATGACAAATCCGTTGGTGATGGTAATTGGGATGAACGCTGAATAGTCTGAAAATGGGTATCCTTTATACCCACCTGCAATGCAGAGCATTCGTAATTATGCTTACGAAGTCTTGCGGCAACCTTATCGCATAAAAAGAACACGCAGGTTCTGACATCCGTAAAATCAACTAAATCTCTTTTAAAGGTTGCACCGTTACCGATAGATTTATAAGCCTCTTTATAATCAAATGGCAAAACAGATGAATAGTCGTAGCCGTTAACGTAATTCCATAAGGTTTTTCCGTTTTCGCCTAAAATACGCTCTAACACCCGTAAATCGCACATAGCAATATCACCGATATTTATTAGACCTACGCTTCGTAGCTTTTCGGCGGTACGCCTACCAACCATAAACATATCACCAACAGGTAAAGGATATAAAAGCTCTTTAAAATTATCTGCAGTTATTTCAGTTGTGGCATCAGGCTTTTTATAATCGCTACCCATTTTCGCAAAAATTTTATTATAAGAAACGCCTACGGAAACGGTTACGCCTATTTCTTTTTTTATTACCTCTCGCAATTCATCGGCTATCTCTTTACCGCTACCGAAAAGATTTACGGAGCCGCTTACATCAAGCCAACATTCATCTATGCCAAAGGGCTCTACTAAATCGGTATATCGGCAATAGATATTAAAAATCCTCTCTGAATATTCCTTATAAAATTTGTAATGAGGTGTTACGGTTACAAGCTTCGGGCATTTCATCTTCGCTTTCCAGATAGGCTCCCCCGTTTGAACACCGTATCTTTTTGCCTTTTCGTTTTTTGCAAGTACGATACCGTGACGAAACTCCGGGTCACCGCAAACCGCAAAGGCAGTTTCTTTTAATTCGGGATTAAGACTTGCTTCTACTGATGCAAAAAAGCTGTTGCAATCGCTATGCAAAATAACTCTTTCCAATCTTCTCATCCTTTACAAATCACAGAACATTTGTTCGCAAAGAGTATTGTAACAGAACATTTGTTCATTGTAAAGACCTTTTTGAAAAATTTTTAATTATTAAAATAACAAGCCTGTAATCATCATAACCTCAAGTCTTCGGTATATTTTGTCGAAATCTGTCAAGGGTAACGGATTTTTGCCCTTTCCCACCTCAATAGTAAAGGCAGGCTTTCTGAATTCTTCAATAAACCAATCCTTTAAGCCACCACTTGAAGCAAGACCCTCGTTTTTTACGAGAGTATAATCAGTAAGAGCTGAAAGCATTTTAGCTATGTACAGTGATTTTTCAGGGGTGTTGTTTCCGTATTCGTAATATATTTCCTCCCCTTGCGAGTGAAACGTAACAAGCAAGCCTATATCAATATTGCGACACAACCTTGTAACCGCCTTTGTTTCAGGCTCACTTTCGGGGTAGCTCCCGCCGTATCTTCTCGGCGACGGACCGAAAATATTATTCTTCTCTTCTTTTTCTCTTAAATTGTACCAATCCGCATTAAAATTATGGTTAATATCAACGCCTCTTGCGTTGGCACTCCATCCGCTAAAGTCACCGTTACATATTGCGAGATTTTGTTGCTTATACATTCCGCAAGCTTCTTCACCCGTAAGAGAAATATCTACACCGTCGGGATTAAGCTCAGGAATTATAATCAGCCTTTTATTTTTTAAAATATCGGGCACCTTGAAGCCGCATATAGCCCCGTAGTTTTCATAGGCTTTAGCAAGATTTTCTGTAAATCTTAAAAGCAATAACGAGGTAATCCATTCAAGACCGTGAGTGCCACCCACGTACAAAATATTTTCGCTGCCCTCGCCTATCACTAAACCGAATATAGTTTTTCCCAAAACCGATTTCCCACAATCAGCAACGGTTATTGAATCAAAGCTTTTATTTAAAATATTGATATATTTTTTATAATTCGAATACACAAATTTGTTGTCACTTAAGATTTTTTTCATTTTCTAACCTCTTTATTTCCTTTTTGCAGCATTAATTTAAGATATTATTAAAATATATTCATAAACCCTTATGAATATTTACAAAACAGCTTAATTGTGCTTTAATATAGCCATACATAACTTTTATTTAATTTATATAAAGAGGAAATTTTATGATTTTTATTTGCTTTGTGATTTTTGTAGCAACTGCCCTTTCGGCATTAATTCTTTACAAAAAATCAAATAAAGAAAAAGATATAAACAAAACCCTTTGTTTAGCTCTTGCGGGTATTTTGATATTCAGCATAGGTCTTGAATGCTCCGTTTTTAATATAAACTTTTATTCCTCTGCCCAAAATATTGAAGAGGATATTTCATACACTCTTTCAAGCTTTGAAAACGATGACGGTAGCTATACGCTCCCTGCAAATGAAATCATTCAGATACCTGAAATAAATCAAAACATAAAAAATATTCATTTCGATTTAAGCAACGGCAACTCCGAAAAGCTTTCCGTAACACTTTACCTTACTGATGAGGGTAATAAATATTACTTCAGCAACCCCGAAAGAGTTTTATATAAAAACGTTGATAAAAGTCAGTATATAAATATTCATACCGCAGGCAACTCGCAAAGCATTGCTTTTAAATTTGAAGATACGGAAGAGCCTGTTAATTTAGACGGTATTTCCATAAATTGCAACCGCCCCTTTGAATTTTCGGTTTTACGAATACTTATCGTTTTTGCAATTCTTTGCTTATGTTATATTTTCAGAGCTTCCTCGCCTTTATTTAAAAAGAAAATAACTGAAGATGAATACTCTAAAAACACTCTCGTTATGGGCTTTTTAGGTATACAGTGTGCGATAATAATCATTCTCGGCACTATTAACCCCGTATTTATGGGGATTGCAAGCGGTAGCTACAACTCTTACAAATGGGACGGAAACGGTATTGATTTCGTTGAACTCGGTATGGAGCATCACAATCAATACGATGAATTAGCACAAGCGTTTTTACAGGGTAAAACCTATATTGATAACGAAGACGTGCCACAATCACTTATTGATATGGAAAACCCTTACGACACAACCGCACGTTCACAGCAAGCTCTTTTACACGGTGACGAATACAGATGGGATGTTGCATATTTTAACGGCCACTATTACGTTTATTTCGGTATAGTGCCGTTGCTGATCATGTACCTGCCCTTCAGGCTTATTACAAATTCTCCATTCCCCTCGGCAGTTGGTATTATGATTTTTGCATTTATCTTCTGCATAGGTGTATTTATGCTATTAGATTTAATATGTAAGAAGCATTTCAAAAACGTTTCTGTAGGAGCATACCTTTTAACCGCTTTAACCTTTGTTAACTGTTGCGGTGCTATGTTTCTTGTAAAAAGACCTGATTTTTATTCAGTGCCCATAATAACCTCAATGGCATTTGTTGTCTGGGGGCTTTACTGTTGGCTTAAGGCTTTTGACTGTGAGAAACGAAAGAATCTGTTTTTCACTATAGGATCTTTATGTATAGCACTTTCAGTCGGATGCAGACCTCAGTCAGTATTGATATGCTTATTAGCTTTACCCTTGTTTTTAAGCTACTTCTTTAAAGATAAACATCTATTCAGTAAAAAGGGTGTTATAGACCTTGTTTCGTTAGCTGTACCCGTTGTAGTTGTAGCTTCGGGAATTATGTATTACAACTACATCCGCTTCGGCTCACCCTTTGATTTTGGCTCATCATATAACTTGACTACAAACGACGTAACAAGCAGAGGATTAGTTTTTGGAAGGACAGGCTTAGGCTTATTCACCTATCTTTTCCAACCGCCTCAATTCAAGGCTGTTTTCCCTTTTATAGAGGCAGTTGATATTGAAACGAACTATATCGGTAAAACGATTACCGAATATTGCTTCGGCGGTATGATTATCTCTTTACCGTTCTTATGGACACTTTTCTTATTACCGAAAGTAAAAGATACGTTGAAAAGAAAAAAACTTTTAGCTTTTACGATTACCCTTATTGCAATCGGACTTGCAATAGTCGTTGCCGATACTCAGGCTGGCGGCCTTTTGCAGAGATATTACAGTGACTTTGGTTATATTTTCTTCTTGGCAGCAGCAATTATCACGTTTTCATATTACGAAGAAAAGCAATTGGAAAATAATGCATATTCAACAAACAAATTAATAAAAAATTTATCTTTTTTAAGCATTTTTTACTCTTTGACTCTTGCATTTTCCGTAGCAGATGTTACAATAGAATCACAGAATCCGACATTATTCGGCACGATTGCAAACCTTGTGCAATTCTGGATTTAAAGTCCGTTTAAAGTTTGGATGCGGTAACACTAAAAGAAAAGGATTGAGACTATGTTAAAACACAAAAACAAATTCACAAAGGCACTTTCGCTTATGCTTGCGCTTATTTTTATTGTAAGTGCATTTGCAGGCTGCGGTGGTGATAAAAATACTGAAGAGAGCACAACAGAAGCTCCTAAAAACGATATAGTTGAAAACAAAGAGCCCGTTGAGAACGTAATAAGAAACCCTCTTACCGGTGAAGCTGGTTATGATGAAGCTCTTTTAAACAATAAGCCTGTTTTTGTCGTTGTTGAAAACACAAAGGAAGCTCGACCTCAATGGGGTCTCACTTCTTCTGATATGGTTTTTGAAATGGTTGCTGAGGGTGGCGTAGCAAGAATGCTCCTCGTTTACTCTGACATTTCAAGATTACCTGATAAAATTGGTCCTACAAGAAGTGCAAGACCTTACTTTGTCGATATTACCCGTGGCTTTGGCGGTGCATTTATTCACTTTGGCGGAAGTCCTATGGCATATAGTATATTAAATTCAATATCAATCTCTCGTATGGACGGTATGGCTAACGACGGTACATATTTCAAGAGAGATACAAGCAGAAACGTTGAATCTTGGCATACTGCATACACCAGCAAAGATATGGCAACAACATATTTCACTAAAAACGACATTGATTTAACGTTAGATGATGATTACAAAAACATTTTATCCTTCAATGATGAAGTTGTAGAGCTTACAGGTGGCGAATGCAACGAGATAAAATATGCAATTTCATCAGGCTATAAATATACTTGCAAATACAACGAGGATGAAAACGTTTACTATTCTTCACTCAACGGTGAAAAATTCGTTGATAGCGACGGCAATCAGCAATCATTTTCAAATATAATCATCCTCTATACTGACGTTTACGTTGATAGTGCTCAGAACGCAAAATATGGGGAATCAGGCAGAATGGCTATTGAGCTTGATAGCGGCAAGGGTGTTTACGTTTCTAACGGAACATATGAAAACATCACTTGGGAAAAAGGTGCTGCTACCGATTCATTCAAATTCTACGGTGCAGACGGTGAAGAGCTTAACCTTAACATTGGTAAGACTTACGTAGGTATTACAGATAATGATAACGCTTCAAGCACTGTAATCGCATAATAATATTATAAAAAAGCAAACCGATACATCCACAAAAAGATGTATCGGTTTTTTGTTTTATTCACCATTCAAATTCCGGTCTTGTTACCTTCTTTTGAGTGTTTTTTGCTGCTTTTAACAAAAACTGTCGCATAGGCTCTGTTTTTCTTACGTAACACATTAAATATTCGCAAAACTCTTCAAAGGTTCCTATATCGTCGTCAGGTATAAAATAAATGATAGTCCAGTTTTTCATTTTTAAATATTCTGAGGCAGGGTCATCGGCGGAAAAGCCTCGTGGCATTGTTTTTAACCTATCACCGTCTACAACTACACCAGTCTTTTTTATAATTTTTTGAAACTCATCAAAATTTTCAGAAATATAAGAACGAATATCGTTCATTTTTTGAGTTGTATCACACCAAAGACCTGTGCCGAAACAAGAGGATCCGGGGTAAATTCTTAAATAATAGCCGATAGGTAACCAAGATTTTCTATCAGAGGCAATATAGGCTCTGAAAGCAGGGTTATATGGCGGTCCGTTTTTATGGAAACGCATATCACGGGCTATTCTATACATCCACTCTTTAGGCTCCATATACATTATAGATTCAGCTATATCAGGCACTTCTTTACTTATGGCAAATCTAAATAAATCTATAAAGCCTAAAAAATCATTTCTTGCCTGCTCATAATCGCCGTGATTTTCGTGAAACCAAGTGCGGTTATTGTTTATTTGCAATCTTGCACAATATAATAAAACTCTTTCAAAATCCATGCTTCACCATAATTATTTCTATAAAATTTGTAAAAATAAAATAACACAAAATCACTTAAAACGCAATATAATATTGACATCAAAGCACTAAATAAAGTAAAATTAGAATTAACGAATTTATATAAAAAACACATAGTAAACGGAGGATAATTATGGCTGTTTTTAAACCCTTTAAAGCTTTAAGACCTATACCCGAGCTTGCTTCTAAAATCGCGGCACTTCCCTACGACGTTATGAATAGCGAAGAAGCAAAAGAAATGGTTAAAGGTAATCCGTATTCATTTTTACACGTCGACAAAGCAGAGATTGATTTGCCTTGCTGTACTGATATTTACTGCGACGAGGTTTATTGTAAAGCTGCAGAAAATCTTAAATGCTCCGAAGAAAACGGATACTGTAAATCAGACGAAACACCTTGCTTTTACATTTACCGACAGATTATGAACGGAAGAGCTCAAACAGGTATTGTAGGCTGTGCAGACGTTGACGATTATATCAACAACCACATCAAAAAGCATGAATTAACAAGGGCAGATAAAGAGGCTGACAGAATTCGTCACGTAGATACCTGTGATGCTAATACAGGTCCTATTTTCCTTTGCTATAAGGGAAACGATTCAGTAGCATCAATTATTTCACAGTGGCAAAATACAGCCCCTGTTTATGATTTCGTAACAGATGACGGTATTCAAAATACTGTTTGGGTTATTGATGACACTTGTGTATGTAATGAAATATCAAAGCTTCTCGAGGCTTCGGGTGACTTCTATATTGCTGACGGTCATCACCGTTGTGCATCTGCAGTAAACGTTGCAAAAATGAGAAGAGAGCAAAATCCCGATTACAACGGTACTGAAGAATTTAACTTTTTCCTTGCTGTCCTCTTCCCTGCTGACAGTCTTGAAATTATGGATTACAACAGAGTTGTAAAAGACCTTAACGGTTATACAGCAAAAGAGTTTATTGAGAAAATCAGTGAGAAATTCACTGTTGAAGCCTCTGATTGTGATGGGGCTTATCACCCAACAAAAAAGCATACATTCGGCATGTACCTTAATAATAATTGGTACAAGCTTACCGCTAAAGACGGTACGTTTGATGAAAATAATCCCGTTGAGCAATTAGACGTTTCTATTCTTCAAAAAAATCTTTTAACTCCTGTGCTTAATATTGGCGACCCGAGAACAGATAAAAGAATTGATTTTATCGGTGGTATACGCGGTCTTGGTGAATTGGAAAGATTAGTCGACGGCGGTATGGCGGTTGCATTTTCAATGTATCCAACAACACTCGACGACCTTATGTCAATTGCTGACGCAGGTATGATAATGCCCCCCAAATCCACTTGGTTTGAGCCGAAGCTTTTAAGCGGTCTTTTCATACACAAACTTGAAACTAAATAAACGGTGATTTTATGTTAATTATAGGATGTCATTTATCAAGCTCAAAGGGCTATCTTGCTATGGGTAAAGAGGCGGTTAAAATCGGTGCTAATGATTTCCAATTTTTTACCCGAAACCCTCGCGGTGGCTCTGCAAAGCCTTTAGATTTAGCGGATGTAAAGGCTTTTGAAGAATATAGAAAAGAAAACGGTATTATAAGCGTTCTCGCACACGCTCCATACACAATGAATGCTTGCGCTAAGGATGAAGGGCTTCGTGAATTTGCAAAAAACACAATGCTCGACGATATCAAACGTCTTGATAATATCGAGGGAGCATTATACAATTTCCACCCGGGTAGCCACGTAGGTCAAGGCGAGGAAACAGGTATTCAGCTTATTTCCGATATGCTTAATTCAATTCTTACAAAAGAGCAAAAAACTATCGTTTTACTTGAAACTATGGCGGGTAAAGGTAGCGAAGTAGGAAGAACCTTTGAAGAAATCAGAGCAATTATAGATAAGGTTACTTTAAACGAAAAGCTTGGTGTTTGCCTTGATACTTGCCACGTTTTCGACGGTGGTTATGATATTGTAAATAATTTAGATAACGTTATTGAAGAATTCGATAAGGTTATAGGTCTTGATAGATTAAAAGCAATACACCTTAACGACAGTATGAATTATTTAGGTGCCCATAAAGACCGACATGCAAAAATCGGCGAAGGTGGTATTGGTCTTGAGGCAATTGAAAGAATTATTAATCATCCTAATCTTAAAAACTTACCGTTTTTCCTTGAAACTCCTAACGATATAGACGGCTATGCCCGAGAAATAGCACTTTTGAAAACGTTATACAAGGATTAAGGCCTACAAGATATATTTCCCTGAAAGAATTTTTTTAGGGAAATATATTTTTTCACCTTGAAAAAACGACAATTGTATGATATTATATAAGTGTTACACATTAATAATTAGGAGTGTTCCCATTGCCAGCACAAAAAAGACGTATGAATAACACTGACAGACGTGTTAAGAGAACAAAAAAGGCGCTCAGAGATGCTTTGTTTACTTTACTTGAGCAAAAATCAATTAACGAAATTACAGTAACAGAGCTTACAACCTTAGCAGACGTTAACAGAGCAACTTTTTACTTTTATTATACAGATTTAATAGATATGCTCCAGCAAATACAAGCCGAAGCCTACGATGCTTTTAAAAACACAATAAATCAATCAAATTCATCTATATCAACAATTGAAGGCTTCACTGAATATGCAGAAAGAATTTTAAGCTTCTGCAAGGACCATGAAACACTCTTCAATTTCATAGTAAAAAACGATATCAACAACCAGCTGTACAAGCTTGTGCAGCAGCTTATGCTTACAAATATCCCTAATTCGAAAGATATTTTTGACGAAAACAATCCCGCAAGATATTGCTCAAACTTCGTTCTTACAGCTATGACTGGTATTGTTATAGACTGGATGGATGAAGGAATGAAAATCCCCCCTCACGAGCTTGCAGAATGTTGTGCTAATATTTATATAAATGGTTCTTACAAAACGAAACAGCTTTATAGCACCTATAAAGCTCCAACCGCCGAGGCTACAGAATAATATATTTTTAAACAAGACAAAAACTGCGATAACAACAGAAGTTGCTATCGCAGTTTTCTTTTTGATTAAGTTCAAAATACGCAAATCCATACAATTTTGAAATTTGAATGATTTTTGATGTAGTTTGGGATTTCTCTGCCCTGAAGCTGTATACAAATACTGCGAACGGGCAGAAAATCACAAAATACGCAAAAAGCATCAAATTTATTCAACGGATTTAAGAGATTCAACCATACTTATCTTCTTCAACTTAAAGTGCATAAGCACGTTGACAATAATAGCAAATGAAACTGTTAGCACGATTGCCAAGAGGAAGCTCAAAGGTTGAAGGTCGGTACTGAATGTAAGCGTATCAATATCAACAATACCTACAACAATTATATTAAGCGGTATACCCAAAACAAGACCGAATAATATACCAATCAGAGTAAGGAAAATGTTTTCACGATAAATATACGCAGAAACCTCACCGTTATAGAAACCGAGAACCTTTAAGGTTGCAAGCTCTCTTATTCGTTCATTAACGTTGATGTTATTGAGGTTGTAAAGAACAACCATAGCAAGACCCATCGCCGCAAAAATAAACAATAAGATAACTAAATTCAAGGTATCTACAATGTTATTAAAGTTATCAATAACAACTGTTGTGAATACAGAGCCGTTAACACCTTTAATGTCGTTAACCGTCTTCTCAATATGAGCTTTTTGTTCAACTGTAATATCATCTGCTATCTTACAGAAAAGATAGTTGTAAGAAAGATCTGCCCTCGTTACCATACTGTAATAGTAAGGAGTCATATAAACGTAATGGAAAGCATAGTTATCTACAATACCTGTAACAACAACCTCATATTCAACGACACGGGAACCCTCTGTCCAGGAAACTTTAACTGTTTCACCGATTTTGGTGTCAGTTTTTTCTGCAAGTTTCTTTGTAATAACTGCACCCTCATCAGTTAAAGGAACTGAATCGCCATTGTATCGAAGGTCAATAAAGCTCTTTAAACCTGTAGGATTTTCAGGAACAAAAACATCGACCTCAAGTTCATTATCGCTTCTGTCAGAATAACCCTTACAAACTTTCAGGAAGCCCAGCATTGAGGAATCCATACCATCTACTGCATTAATTGCCTTAACAACACTGCTATTCGTATAAGATGTCACACCGTCTGATAAAACAACCTGTAAATCGTATTGAGCAACGCCTTTGCCTTTCTCGTACTGGTTATCAATAACACCGCCGATTGCATCCTTAAGACCGAATGATGCAAGAAGAAGAGCGGTACAACCTGCAATACCCGCAACGGTAACAATAAATCTCTTTTTATTTCTGAAGAGGTTTCTTACTGTAACCTTTGAAGTAAAGCTAAGCTTTGACCATATACTGTCAATGTTTTCAAGGAATACTCTACGACCTGCTTTAGGAGCCTTGGGTCGCATAAGAACAGCAGGAACGGTTGCAAGCTCGTTTCTGCAAGCCCAGTAAGCTGCGAAAACAGTTGTACCAACGGAAATTAAAATACCGAGAATGATATATAAGGGGAAGAACTGTAATTCTACAGATGGCAATTCATACATAATACCCCAAGCGCCACATATTGCCATTGGTACACCTATGAATCCGGCAAATATACCAATTAAAACACCAATAAAACTTGCAATGAAAGCGTAAATCAGATATTTAGCTGATATCATTTTATTTGAATAACCGAGAGCTTTCAAGGTACCTAACTGTGTTCTTTCCTCTTCAACCATTCTTGTCATAGTTGTAAGACACATCATAGTAGAAACAATAAAGAAGAATGTGGGGAAAATATAAGCAAGTCTTACCATATTTTCCGCAGCAGAACCGTAGCCTGAGTAACCGGGTGAATCTTTTCTCGTATAAACGCTCCAGCCTACACCGTCGTTAATGTTTTTAAGAAGATTTTCACCTTTATTATATTCTGTCTTGGCAGCACCGATTTTTGCATTGATTAACTCAGCACTCTGGTTATAAGTATTCTCTGCCTGTTTAATAACTTCTTTGATATTCTGGTACTGCGTACTTCTTAAAGCAAGAGTTGCCTGTGCGGTCATATACTTTGTATTAGCTTCGATTGTGCTGTACTGAAGCTGATCACCGCTTGATTCAATTTTATCTTTGAAATCAGCGAGCTGTTTTTCCGCAGCCTTTAACTCTTTTTCTGCCTGGTCAAGCTGTTTTTTAGCATTTCTTAATTTTGTATCTGCCTCTGACCATTCTGCATATTTCTGGTTATATTCTTTTTGACCTGCATCTTTCTGTAGCTTTGCAACTGCAAGCTCCGAATTATACTGGTCAAGAAGCTGCTCAACCTCAACTATAGCATCTGCCGCCATACCTTGAGCAGTAAAGTTGGAAAGTGATTTAAGTGTGGCTGCAAGTTGAGGATTTGTTTCCTCTAATCTGTCTGCCATAGCATCAAGGTCAAGGTCGCTCTGAGAAACGTTTTGATTTTGTTGTAATGTTTCAAGAGTTGACTTTGTGCTTGTAATAAGCGTTTCGGTAACTCTTATTTCAGTTTCAGCGATCGTCAACTGTGTTTTCGCTTCATCAAGCTGACTTTTCGCATCTTTTAATTCAAGATTTTTTGTATTATATTCTGTTGATTTATTTGAAAATTCAATCTGCTTTGCAGAAAGAGTCTGAATATTTGCGTTGTACTCATTAACAGCAGCAAGATACTCTTCACTACCGCTTTGAAGCTGCGACTGTACTTTACTGTATTCTTCATCCATCTGAGCCTGAGCTTCTGCCAGAAGCTTTTCGCCGTCACGTTCAAGCTTATAAAGTTCTTCTAACTTTGCTTTACCGTCTTCAAGTTTTGTTCCAACCGATGCTTCAGCATCTTCAATTTTCTTCTGTGCATCAGTAAGCTTTTCGGCAAGACCTACTATAAGTGCTTTTCTTCTGATAGCTGAAAGTTTTTCGGAAGCCTCTGCAATCTGAAGCATTTTCTCTTCAACGAAATCATCGTATTCGTCTGTATAAGGCTCAAATTCATCTGCGCCCTCAAGAGTGATATAAGCTTCACTGTAGTAATTGATTTTATCTGTGAAAGCATTATTAGCAACGTAAACAAAGTCACCTAATTTACCACTACCTGCAGTAGTAACACCACGTTCATAAGAAACCCAATAAGGTGTCTGAACTATACCAACGATGGTAAATTCATTATGTTTAAGTGAATATGTAATTTCTTCGTCATCACCGATAACTTTTATTGTTTCGCCGATTTTGAACTGTTCGGGAGTTGTAAGACCGCTACATGTAATAACACATTCGTTATCAGCTTCGGCATATCTACCCTCAACAAGTTTTAATCTGTTGATATAGTTGGGGTTGTCAATTCCGTTCTGGAAATCAACTGCCATATTTAAATCTACGCCTAAAACTCTTATTGTAAGCTCAGAACCGTCGATATCAACGATACCCTCATACTCACCCTCTTCAGACAATGTCTGAACGTAGCCATCAACAAATTTTGCACCTTGAACGGCTTCAACGCCTTCAATTTTTCTTACAGCCTCTAAATCTTCTTCGTAAAGACCTAAATAAGACTGTAATCTTAAATCCATAAGATTATATTTATCATAATAATCATTTGCAGTATCAAGCATATCGGGACCGACTGCATTTAAACCGCAAAACAGACCACAACCCATTGCAACTATGAGAATAATTGATATAAATCTGCTCATAGTTTTGCTTATTGAGCGTAAACTGTCTGTAACGTAAGCTTTACTCATTATTGCTATCCTTTCAATTACCACTCAATATCTTCAACTGACATGGGATTTTCATTTGTTTCAATACTTACCACACGACCGCTCTTCATTGAAATAACGCGGTCTGCCATCGGGGTAAGAGCCTGGTTATGAGTAATAACGATAACCGTCATACCTGTTTCACGGCTTGTATCCTGAAGCAATTTAAGAATCTGTTTACCTGTATTATAGTCAAGAGCACCTGTAGGCTCATCGCAAAGCAAAAGCTTTGGGTTTTTAGCAAGAGCACGAACGATAGAAACACGCTGCTGCTCACCACCCGAAAGCTGGGCAGGAAAGTTGTCGATACGCTCACCAAGGCCAACTCTTTCAAGCACCTTTACAGGATTAAGAGCCTTTGTACCAATCTGGGTTGCAAGCTCAACGTTTTCAAGAGCAGTAAGGTTGGGAACAAGGTTATAAAACTGAAAAACGAAACCAACGTCATAACGTCTGTATTCAATAAGACGTTTGCTGTCGTATTCGTTTATAAGGTCACCTGCAACGCGGACTTTACCGTCGTCACAGTCATCCATACCGCCTAAAATATTAAAGTAGTATGCAAATTTTGCCATGCTTCGACAGTTGACTTGTTAACATAAATGTAGTACAATATAATGTGAATTTTAATAATCCGAAAGGTTGAAATAAATGAGTTTTATCGAATTTGATTCTGTTTACAA
>JAZROI010000023.1:0-29665 GCA_045648585.1 Acutalibacteraceae bacterium | reverse complement strand
TCAGTCTCGCTAACAAGGCATACCGTTTGAAATCGGTATTTATGGGCATAACAACACACCCGCCCTTAATATGCGGCTTTGCTATTCTAACAGAATAAGCTTCATTTGTCAACACTAATTCCGTTTTTTTCGAATTCTTTTTTTATATCCTCAGGAAGAGGTGCTTTAAAGGTAAGAGCTTCATTTGTAACGGGGTGAACAATAGAAACATTTAAGCAATGTAAAGCGGTACGGTTTATATTTTCGGTAGCTTTTCCGCCGTACATTTCGTCGCCGACTAAAGCGTGACCTATATGAGAAAAATGAACTCGTATCTGATGAGTACGTCCCGTTTCTGTTTTTACCTCAACGGCCGATATATTATTATAACGAAAAAGAGTTTTGTAGGTTGTAAGAGCATAATCGCCTCTACTGTCAACAGACCTTATTGTTTTGTTTAAGTCAGGTCTGAAAATAGGTGCTTCTATAAAACCGCTTTCGTCGGTAATACCGTTTACAACCGCAAGATAGGTTTTATCTAAATTGCCGTTAAGCTTCGAAGCGGCGTATGCATTTTTTGCGAAAATCATAACACCCGAGGTTACCTTATCAAGTCTGCCTACCGCCCTTGCAACAGATGACGGATTATTTTTATTCTTTAGATAGGCCGCTACTGCGTTACATAAAGTGCCGTTAGGATGGTTAAAGGTTGGATGAACTGAAATGCCTGACGGTTTATTTATAACAAGTAAATCGTCATCTTCAAAAATTACGTCTAATTTTGTTTCCCATAAAAGAGGGGGTGAGGTAGTTTCGGGGAAAGCTATTTTAACCGTATCACCGAAGGTCACCTTATCAACCAGTCGGGCGTATTCACCGTTTACAAGAACAGAGCCTTTTGTGTGGCGTAGGGTTTGTACTATTCTTGTTGATAATTTTACGTGACCTTTAAGAAAATGAAGAAGAGGATATTGGTCATATTCTTTTGTAACTACGTATTCAATTGTACGCAAAATATCCACCTTCCTTGTCAATAACTATAATCACTATAAAAAGTTTAGTCAGTTAAAATTTGATTCGTTGTTAGTATGAAAATCGCCGTTGTATATGCAAATGTATATACAACGGTCGAAAAAAGACGAATGTTTATAATTTTGTCAAAGTAAAGTCAGTTGCTTTACACGTATTTTCTTAATTAGAAAAATAAAATCAAAATCACATTGAGTTGTTGACATTTTCAACAGGGTTTTGAACATTGACAAGCTTATTACTTTACAGTTTTATCATACATTTACATAATTTGGAAATGCATAAAATACGTTTTTTGTTATGAAATATGCATTAAAATAAGAATTATACAATGGGGAATTCAAATAACTTTCTTTCTTTAAAACGAACAACAGATTTGAAGCCTGCCTCTCTTGCAATTTCATATGCAAGGGGAATGCCGAAACCGATTCTTTCTGCATAGTGAGAATCTGAGCCTACGCTTATAAGCTGACCGCCTAATTCTTTATATCTTTTTACAGTATCAATATCAGGTGATGGTTTGTTTATGGGGTATTTAAGACCGCCCATATTTATTTCAAGCGCCTTACCTTTTTCTGCGCAAAGCTTTAAAATTTCGTCAACCTTTTTAGAATATTTATTGATATCTTCAATATAACCGCAGATGTTAAAAATGTATCTGAAGGGATAGGTTATGTGAGCGAGAATATCAAAGTTACCCCACTGAAGCATATTGATAAGCTCGTCAAAATACTCGTTCATCATATCTTCAATATTGATTCCGTCAAAGGATTTCATATAGTAAAAATCTTCACGCTCTCTGAGATTGTGAATCGAACCGATAACAACGTCATAATTTTGAGCAGAAAGAATTTTCTCTGCAAGCTCGGGGATATAATGAGGCTGAGCGAGCTCGATACCTCTTAAAATATCCATTCTACCTGCAAAAGCTGCTTTAGCCTTTGAAATTTCAAAATAGCTTTGAAGAGTTCTGCGGTCGTATTCATCCTTATAAAAATAGTCTACTTCACAATGGTCTGTAAAAGCAACACATTCAATACCGTTAGCCTCTGCAATTTCTGCCATGTACATAGCGGAATGATTGCCGTCGGGAGAATTGTCTGTGTGAGTATGTAAGTCAATAATTTTAATATCATTCATTAGTTAAACCTTCTTTCAAAATGCACTCACCTTGAAGATAATATCATAAATCGACATAAAATAACACCCCTAATTATAAAAATCATAAAAAATAAAATAAATCTTTTAAAAGCTAAAGGATTGTGATAAAATACAAGCAAAGGGAGGGCATAATAGATGAAATTAAAAGCTTTTTCTAAAATAAATCTTCTTCTTGATATAACGGGTATAAAGAAAAACGGATATCACAGCCTTTTTACAGTTATGCAGTCGGTAAGCCTTTATGACGTAATCACGGTTGAAAAAAATAACTCAAATGAAATTACCGTTTCTTGTGATACAGAGGGTGTGCCTACAGATAAAAGTAATATAGTATATAAATGCGCAGAAAAGTTTTTTGAATATGCAGATATAAAAAAAGACATGGGTATTCATATCCATATTGAAAAAAACGTGCCGTTTGGTGCAGGTATGGGTGGCGGTAGCGGTGACGGTGCTGCTGTGTTAGTTGCGTTAAACAAGCTTTTTGAAACGGAGTATTCTGATAAAATTCTTTGTAGAATTGGTGTAAAGGTTGGGGCTGATATTCCTTTTTGTATCGTAGGCGGCACAGCTCTTGCTCTCGACACCGGTGCGGTAGTTGCTCCTCTACCGGATATAAAAGATTATTATATTGTAGTAGTAAAACCGGATGCTAGTGTTTCAACCAAGGAGGCGTATGCAGCGGTTGATGCGGTAGAATATATGAAGCATCCTAAAAACAATACAATGTTAGAGTTACTTGCAGACGGTGAGTGCGACGAAGCTTTAAAATATTGTGCAAACGTTTTTGAACAAGCCTTTGATATTCCCGGCAGAGTTGATATTAAAGATAACTTTAATAAAAACGGTGCTTTAGCCGCTTGTATGACCGGCTCAGGCTCTGCCATATACGGAATATTCTCTGATGAAAAAAGTGCTGTGAAGAGTGTAGAGAGCTTAAAAGCTGATTTTAAAAACGTTTATATCTGCCGTCCTGAAAAAACGGGTGTGGAAATAATTTCAAAATAAAATTATAAAACTGAATAAATTAAAAAGAAACCGTCCAAAATCTTTGTGAAAACAAAGTAGAGGACGGTTTAATTATGACTATTTTTAAATATAAAGCATTTTATGAAAGAAAAGATAAAATTCTGTTATCTTTAATAACAATTACAATTATATTGTATACGGCTTTTTCTTTTACTTATTTTACTGCTTCTTCTGAAAGCGTAAGGGGCGACGTTGTAAGGCTTCATATTCTTGCAAACAGTGATTCTAAAGAAGACCAAGAGGTAAAGCTTCTCGTAAGGGATGCTCTTTTAAATGAGAATACAAAGCTTTTATCAAGTAGCGTTACAACCGATAATGCAGAAGAATACTTTTTAGAAAACAAAGAAAAGCTGTTAGAAACGGCTAAAGAAACTCTCGAAAAAAATAATTTCAATTATGATGCCTCAATATCATTAGGCAAGGAATATTTTGAAACAAGACGCTACGGTGATTTGATTTTTCCTGCGGGGGAATACACATCGCTTAAGGTCGTTTTAGGTGAGGGGAAAGGGCATAATTGGTGGTGTGTTATGTTTCCGCCTCTTTGCGTACCTGCGGCAGACGACGTAGAAGCAGATGAAAGTAAAACCGCCGATTACCTTACTCACGGCGGAGAAAAAATAGTAAACGGCGGTAATAAGTATATTATTAAATTTAAGCTATTGGAAATTTACGAAGAATTGAGAAATGAATTGGTTAAATGATATGAATAAAGAATTAAATAATAACTTCACAATGCCTTGTAACGTGGCAACCGACGTTTACCGCAACGGGTAAGCCTGCGATGTGAGTGGGTGCTGCTTCAATATTAACGGCAAGGGCAGTAATATCACCGCCGAAGCCTTGAGCACCAATATTTAATTTGTTGATTTCAGTGAGAATTTTCTCTTCTAAAGCTTTGTAAAATTCATCATTGTTTCTTGAAGAAATATCTCTGCAAAGAGCCTTTTTTGAAAGAAGAGCAACACCTTCAAAATCGCTACCAATGCCAACGCCTAAAACAACAGGCGGGCAGGGGTTTGCATCAGCAACCTTTACCGTTTCAACTACAAAGCTTACAATATCTTCTATAGTAGCAGAGGGTGTAAACATTTTAATTCTGCTCATATTCTCACTGCCGAAGCCTTTTGGTGCGGCGGTGAGCTTTATTTTATCACCCTCAACAAGCGAAAGATGAATAAGGGCAGGGGTGTTATCGGTTGTGTTAACTCTTTTTAAAGGGTCCTTTACGATTGAACAACGCATTTTGCCGTCAAGATAAGCTTTACTGACGCCGTTGTTGACTGCGGTGTTAAAATCACCGCCTGTAATATGCACGTCCTGACCTAATTCACAAAATAAAACTGCCATTCCCGTATCCTGACAAATCGGAATATTTAATTCCTTTGCAACGGAAAGGTTTTTACACATATCGCAGAATATATTTTTGGCAATAGGTGAGCTTTCTTTATCTTTACTGATATTTATACATTCTTCAAGGCTTTCGGGTAAAATTGAATTAGCCTTTAAAAAGATTTCTTCAACTGCTTTTTCAATTACGCTTACGTTTATTTCTCTCATAATTTTCTCACTCATACTTAATTTAAATGCTTCTAATATTTAAAATATATAATATATAAACCGTGCCGCAGAAACGACACGGTTTTATGTATTTAGCCTCTTGGATTACCGCCACGACGAGGAGTTGAAGCACCGCGTTTTGCAACATTGCTCTTTTTAAGGTCACTCATTTTGTCGTCACTGATGCTTTTGAATTTTGCCATCATATCTTCAAAAGACATATTTTCAGGCTCTGAACGTTGTGTACCTGTCCAAACGGGAGGCTGAGATTTTTTAGGTCTGTCACCTGCAGGACGCTTGGGTTTAGGCTGTTCTTCTTCCTGAGGAAGAGCCTTTTTGATTGAAAGGGCAATTTTGCCTTTTTCGTTGATATCGATAACCTTAACCTTTACGATATCGCCTTCAGATACTTTTTCGTGAATATCTTTAATAAAAGTTGATGATACCTCTGAAATATGTACCATACCTGTAGATTTGTCGGGAAGCTCTACAAATGCTCCGAAATTTGTAATACCTGTAACTTTTCCTTCGAGAATCGAACCGATTTCTGCTGCCATATTGTACCCCTAAATGAATTATTCTGCGGAACCCGGTGTTATGTCAACGTAAACTCTTTCGTCGGGCATAACGTAACCCTTTTTCCTTGCATATTCTTCTGCAAGAGCAGCTTCATCACCGTTTTTGATAGCGTCTTTAAGCTGGTCATTTTCGCTGACTTGACTTTCGTAAACGCTTTCAAGCTTGTTAAGCTCGGCTTCTTTAGCATTGATTTCGCTTTGAGCTTTTAAAAAGCTTACCCCGAAATACAACAAGAGAATAAGACAGCCGACTATTACAATAACACTGTATGGTTTGAACTGTTTCTTATTTTTGTTCGTTGCCAAAGTTACTACCGCCTTTCTTTGATGATGCTTTTCCCACACCTAATATACATAATAAATTATACACATATAAACGTAGTTTTGGCAATACCCTTTTTTGTATTTTTGAAGAGTTTTTTTCAGTTTTTTTAAAAATTTCTTTAATTTTCAAAAAACATTTGTAAAAAAGACTGTGTAAAAGCTTAAAGGGGAACGAAATAACGGTAGAAATAAATTTTTTAATTCTTTTTACAATGGCAACAAATTTATCGGTTAGCTTTACTGCAACAATACCGAAAGAAAAATAATAAAAGACGGCACCTATTATTTCACCAATAACAATATATGAGCGTATTTCTCCCTTATTTAAAGCAAGTATGAAAACATAGCTTAAAAATCCGAAGGTGAAAAAATAAAGTGTATCAAAAATAATAGTTGCGGTGCGACTTTTTGTTAAAGAAAGGCGGATTGCTCTGAATACGTCGTAAAGAATACCGAGAAGAAAGCCTACACCTAAAGATGTAAGAAAAATTACGGTTTGCTCACTTTGATGGACGTTATACATCAGCGGAATACTCGTGAAAAGAAGCTACCTGATTTATCGGGCATGTCAGCATAGGAAAGTGAAGAAATTCTACCCTCAATGCAAAGCTCACCAATTTCAAGGGATAGCTTTGTTATATGAAGCTTCTCGCCCTTTACGGTTAATTCACCGTATTCCGTAGAAGCAATTATTGTTTCCTCGTCAAAGCTTCCTACATCATTCACGCCCGAAACTGATAGCTTTTTTCTGTCTTCAAGAATACAGTTGTGGGGTAAAAGGCTCGTTCTTTTTTCATCTGTCATAATAAAAACACCTCCGTTAATACCGATTTTATGCGGTAAAAACAGAGGTTAGAACAATATGAAATTATTTTGTTTTTAAATATTCATTAATAACTGTATATTCACGGTAATACATGCTCATACAGTCTTCTGTTTTAGAGTCGTATTCACCGAAAATTTTCAAGGCTTCATCAATTGGCACCCATTTCGGCATTACTCCATGGTCAATTTCGGTGCTTGTAAGCGATGCTTCACAGCTTCCTATTACCTCACAAATGAAGTAATTGTTTATATGTAAGGTATCGTGCCAATATTCGTTCATAGTAACAAAAGGCTTTATTGCTTTTACTACAAGCCCTGCCTCTTCCTTTAACTCTCTTTCACAGCATTCCTCAAAGGTTTCCGTGTTTTCAAGACCGCCACCGGGAGTCATATATCTGCCTAATCTTGATTCGTGGGTTAAAAGAATTTTTCCGTCTTTTATAATTAAGCCTCGGCAACCTATTCTGACGAATTTCGGGGGTTCAGAATATGATGCTAAATATTGATTTATAACAGGGCAAGGGAGCTTTTGAGTCTTCATTTTATTACCTCATTTAATCTTTGTGATTTTGTCGCCTTTTACAAGATATGCATTTTTGCTTATATCAATAAGAGGTTGGTCGTTAAGAGAATCTGTGTAAAAGTTTTCTATTTGTGTATCGGGGTATAATTCGAAAAAAGCTTTCACTTTATTTTCTCGGAAGCAAAGTCTTTTTATTTCGCCTGAATCAAGGTCAATAACAGAGCCTATATATCGGTTTATATTAAGGCGGTTACAGATTATATCAAGTGAAAATTCAGGTGAGCAGGAAATTATAAGGTCATCGTCACTTTGCACTTCTTTATAAAATGGCTTTATTTTGTGCATATGAGTATCCCAGAAATTTTTCATTTCCTCGTCAATGCCGCCGTGAGATTTCAAATAATCGCTTACTATAGTGCCGTATTTTGAGAGAGCCTGCTCAACGGTTATTTTCCCTTGCTTATATTTTATAATTGCTTTAAACAAAGAGGGGATATATTTTAAAAGAGATTTATCCTTCTTGCAGTAATAAAGAAAAAAATCAACAACGCTTTCACCGTCGTAAATTGTATTATCAAAATCAAAAACGTTCATAAAAACCTCACAATTACTTTATAATCACTGCACTGTTTGCTGGTATTTTTACAAAATCGCTTACCGGCGAATTTGTAATAAGCTCATTTTTGTATTTAAACTCATCAGGTAAATAATAGTCTATTTCGTGGGGATTTCTGTTAATGATTACAAAAATCTGTTCATCATCCGCTACTCGCTTATACGCAACGCAGGAAAGCATAGCAGAGTAAGGTACAAAAGCACCGTCTTTTAAGCAAGAAAGAGAATTCCTTATTTTACCTAAGTTCTGATACCAACTTAAAATGTCTTTATCCTCATTTTCCCAAGGATAGAAGCAGCGGTTAAAGGGGTCGCCGCCACCTTGCATACCTGCCTCGTCACCGTAATACACAGAAGGAAAGCCGGGGAGGGTGTATTGCATAACGGTTGCGCATTTTAAAAGAGTTTTTGCTTTATTGTACTCTTCCTCTGTAAGCTTACAGTTAACCTGAATGTTACGGGGCTTATGCTCAATTGAATCGTAAATAATACTTGTTAAAATACGTGCGGTATCGTGAGTGCCGATATGATTCATAAGACAGTTAAGAGCTTGTTTGGGATAGTTTTCGCATATTGTCACAACTGATTCCATAAAGCTTTCAGCAACGCCGTATCTTATAAAGGTTAAAATTGCGTTTGCAAAGGGATAATTCATAACGCTGTCTAATTGGTCGCCTAAAAGATAACGTCTTCTGCCGCCGTGACTGAACTTGTTTGTGGCATCCTCCCACACCTCACCTAAAACGATATAGTCGTCGTTAAGGTTTTTTACAGCTTTTGTAAATGCATCTAAAAATTTATCGGGTAATTCGTCTGCAACGTCAAGGCGGTAGCCGTAAGCACCGCAATCAAGCCATTTTTTTGCTATGCCGTTTTCACCTGAAATATAATCAATAAAGCTTTCGTTTTCTTCGTTAGTTTCGGGGAGTGTATCAATACCCCACCAGCTTTTGTAAGTGCCGTCATTGTTAAAGGTAAACCAATCACGGTAAGGGCTATTGTTGCTGTTGAAAGCACCGTTTGAAGAATATCTCTCTTCTTTATTAAAGTAAATACTGTCGGAGCCTGTGTGACTGAATACACCGTCAAGAATTATTTTAATATTGTATTCTGCTGCTTTTTTACAGAGGTCTTTAAAGTCTTCTTCAGTGCCGAGCATTGAGTCAATTTTACTGTAATCGGCGGTGTTATAACGGTGATTTGAATGAGCTTCAAATATGGGGTTAAGATAAATTACGTTTACTCCTAAAGATGCTATATGAGATAGCTTTTCCTCAATACCCTTAAGGGTACCGCAATAATAGTCATTGTTTAAAATTTTGCCGTTTTTATCAGGCTCAAAAACGGGAATTTCGGTTGTGTGTTGATGAACAACTCTGTCTTGCGGATATTGTAAATCTTTAGTTTTACCCTTGTTGAAACGGTCGGGGAAAATCTGATACATAATACCGCCCTTTATCCAATCGGGTGTTTTGTAGTCAGATTTATAAACAGTCAGCTGCCATTCTTTTCCTGAAGGGGAGAATTCACCGCAACCGCTTGAACGAAGATAAATATTGCTTTTACCGAAAGAGGTTTCATAAGTGAAGTGGTAAAAATAAAGACCTGTATCAAAAGAAAGCGTAATATCCCACCACTCTTCATTGTCACCGTTCATTCCGCACCAAAACAAATCTCTATACTGCTCTTGTTCACCGTCTTTGTGAAAAACCAATGTTACCTTATGACAAGCAAAGGAACGGGGCATAAGAACAGCAAGCCTCAAACTTTCGTTTGAGGCTATGCTGCCGAATATAGATTTATGTTTTAAGTCGCGTGAATTAAATGGAACAAATTGCAAAAAACTCAGTCCTCATAGCCGTTAGGATTATTGTGCTGCCATCTGTAAGCATCGGCACACATCTCTTCAATATCTTTTTCCGCTTTCCAGAAAAGCTCTCTTTCTGCTTTAGACGGGTCAGAATAACAAGTTGCAAGGTCACCGGGACGGCGGGGAGCAATTACGTAAGGAACCTTAACACCTGAAGCCTTTTCAAAAGCAGCAACAACCTCAAGAACACTGTAGCCTCTGCCTGTACCAAGGTTATAAATAGCTACTCCTTTTTGAGTTGCTGATTTTTCCAATGCTTTAAGATGGCCTTTGGCAAGGTCAACTACGTGTATGTAATCTCTTACGCCTGTTCCGTCGGGTGTCATATAGTCGTCACCGTAAATGAATAAATGCTCACGCTTACCCTCTGCAACCTGAGTGATATAAGGCATAAGGTTGTTGGGGATTCCGTTGGGTGCTTCGCCTATTCTTCCGCTTTCGTGTGCACCGATAGGATTGAAATATCTTAAAAGGCAAATGCTCCATTCAACGTCTGATTTAGAAACGTCAGTGAGAATCTGCTCAATAAAGAATTTAGTTGTACCGTAGGGGTTGGTTGTGCTGCCGATTTTCATATCCTCTGTAAGAGGTGATTGGTTATTCTGACCGTAAACTGTTGCAGAGGAACTAAAAATCATTGTTTTACAACCGTGAGCCGCCATAACCTGACAAAGAGTTACTGTGCCGCCGATGTTGTTTTCGTAATATAACAAGGGCTTCTGACATGATTCACCTACAGCCTTAAGACCTGCAAAGTGTATAACTGAATCTATAGAGTATTTGTCAAACACTGCATTAAGAGCTTCTTTATCGCGGATGTCACATTTTTCGAATGCGAAATCCTTACCTGTTAATTCCTTGATTCTGTCAAGAACAACGGGGCAACTATTATAAAAATTATCGATAATAACAATTTCTTTTCCTGAATTAAGTAATTCTATTGCTGTATGGGAGCCGATGTAACCTGCTCCGCCTGTTATAAGTACTGCCATAAATATCTATCTCCTTTTATGCGAATGGGTCGATTAAAACGAATCTTGTGCAATTGTGGGCTCAATAACGGGAGCCTGAGTTTCGGGTGGTGGTGCCTGAGTTTCAGGTTGTGGAGCCTGAGTTTCGGGTTGTGGTGCTTGGGTTTCAGGCTGCTGTATCTGAGGCTGTGTGTTATTGGGTTTAGGTTGATAATTGATCTGAGGCTGTTGTGTTACATTTGGAAGAGTAGCAGTTACATCAAAAATAGATGTTGATGCTTCCTCAGATGTCGATTCAGAAGCATTGTTATTAACTGTTACAGCTGGCTTTGTAGTGTCGATAATCTGAACGTTATTTGTATTACCTGATTGAAGAGAATTTTCTTCAGGTGCATCTGAAGACGTTACAAAATATCCGCCAAACTTAAAGCCGAGAATAACACAAATTACAACCGCAACGATAAATACTGCAATAGCAGCAATTGTACCCTTTTTACTAACTGATGCTACAGGTCTTGCATTTGCTTGTATTTCAGCTTCAATAAGAGCCTGCTCATATTTTGCTTTTTCTTCGTCGGTGGCTGTAAGCTTAAATACAACCTCATCAATATATTTATCAATCATTACGTAAAGCTCGTTTGTTGCTTCAACGATTAAATTGTCAATGCTCTCACCGGGGTTAGCAAAAAGCTTTTTAACAATAACCTTTTCGTCGGTAGCAACGCTTATAAAGGTGTAATAGCTGATAACTGTATCGCCGTTTTTCTCACGGAAGATGTTTGAAATTGAAGCACCTAACTCGGCATTTCTCAAATCCATTGCACCTTTTGCAAGCTGAGCGGCATATTCCTTTAAATTTTCAACGCCGTCATCATTTACAAAGGGGGTAAAGAATACAGTACCTTCATTATGGGCACATTTCTTGACATCCTCTTTAAGCACCTTTGAAGCAGGTGTAGAGGGAATAGCAAGTCTTAAATTATTTTTAATAAGCTTTGCCACAATGTTTTTGGCTTTAGGTGAAGCAATTGCAGAGCTTGAGATATCCTCGAAAGTATCTTCTTTGGCTTCTTCACCCTTAAAGAAAGGTAAAGAAGAGTTTACAAGAATATCGGGAACAATATTTTCGTTAAGAGGGAATACAACGATATATTGCTCTGCTGATTTAACGTAAAAACCGCTGTAAAGTCCATTTTCAGAAACAAGCTCAACTGCATTTTCAGGAATAAGTGAATGGGCCTTACGGAGCTTTTCTTCTAAAATTTCACTTCCTATAGCATTATCAATTTTCTCACTGTATGAGGGAGAAAGATTAAATGCTTTAATAAGAACGGGTTTAAATTTAAGATAATAACCTGTTTCAACGCCTATAAGCAAAACCTCACTGTTTTCGAGAGCTTCGGAAATGCCTTTGAAAAGCTGATTAGGGTCAGAAAAAGAATCGAAATACACACTGTTTTCACTGATTTTTGATATAACATCATTTTTTACAGCGGCAAGTGTAATACTGTCTTTTTCGAAAGAAAATGCTTTAATTTTCATGTTTACACCTCTATATAAAAATCCTATGATTAATCAATATAAATAAAATTTAGGGTCATCCTTGTAAGGGTTGTTTCTTGCATTATCGTAGTAAGAATCGGGGTATTTAACGGGCAGATTTTTATACTCTGCTAAATCCGTGTCAACTACTGATGATTCACCTTCTCGTACCATTCTTGCTATAACAACAAGTCTTGCATCGTTGAACTCGTAGGTACAAGTGCAAAGTGTAAGAAGCTTATCTGTAGGAAGAAGGTCAACACCGGTTGTGTAAAGCTTTCTTTTATCGATTTCTTCAATATACTCTTCGAAGCAAAGATCCGAACAGTTATCAAAGGTGAAATCAAAGAAATAACCGTTGTTGCTTGCAGTTGAACCGTTTGTCATTATAACTGCGTATATTTTCCAATCGTGCTTTTCAAAAAGCGTATCGAATTGAATGACGGGATGCTTCCTGAAATAATCCATACTCTTGTAATTCAAGAGTGCGGCAAATCTTGAACCGTCGTTCATGTTGTGACCGTAAAGAAGAGTGTTTCGGTCGAAGGGCTTAAAGTCTGCTATATGAGTTGCGAATACAGCACCGTAGCTTGTAGGCTTACCGTAAAAGTCGTGCTTCATATAATATTTATCGTTGTCAGCCTGAACTACGGGGGTATCGATTCTCGTACCGTCAATTCGTAAGTAACCGATTGTATCCGGGTTATGTGCGTAATAAAGCACGTAATCGTAAAGTATACCTGCAGGTAGCTTTTTATCGAGAAGCTCGGGGTACATTTCGTAAAGATATGCCCATCGCTCTTCTTCCGACATAGATTCAAGGTCTTTTTTTACGTCGTCGGGAATCATAGCTAAGCCGTGATTTTTTTCTTCCTGTTTTAAAACGAGGAATTTTTCAATACCTTTTTTCCCAATATATAAAGAGGAAATTACTATTGCGAAAACAAGAACAAAGCTCAAAACGTTGAAAGAAACTTTTTTAAGCTTCTTTATTTTTTGTTTTTTAATAATTTCCAGTTTTTTAGATTCATCGTTTCTGTAAACGGTTTCTTCCGAGCCGCTGAAATAGCGGTAATCGAAATCATTCGTTTGCTTTTTTTTCTTCATTTATACCACCTGAGTTGGCGAAAATAATCTGAAGCATTTTTAAAGCGGTTTTCGCCAATTGATCGTTAAAATATTTGTAGCTTTTAAAAGTTTCACTTTAATAGCTTTAAAGCCGTTTCTACGGCAGATAATCTGTTTTGAAGTCTGACGTTATCAGTAAAAGTGTTTTTTAATTCTACGGTTGTAGTTTTATTGCCGTCGGCAAGGCTTACGTAGATAAGCCCAACGGGCTTTTGAGTGTTGTCGGATAAAGGACCTGCAATTCCTGTTATGCCTATACCTAAATCACTCTCTAAAGCCTTACGCACACCGTTTGCCATTTCCTCGGCGGTCTGACTGCTGACTGCACCATAAGCTTTTAAGGTTTCCTCACGTACACCCAAAACCTTCATTTTAACATTGTTTGAGTAAGAGCATACGCCACCTTGATATATTGCAGACACACCGCTGACTTCGGTTAAAATTTTACTTAACCAACCACCTGTGCAGGATTCTGCAACGGCTAAGGTTGTGTTAGATTTTTTAAGCTTATCAACAACCTCTTCTGCAAGAAGAATTAAATCATTTTCAGTCATTCTTGAACGCCTTCCGATGTTATAGCAATACGCTGAATTCCTTCAAACGCTCTCTTGCAAAGTGCATCAATGTCGAGAGTCTTCTCAGCTTCTTCAACGTCTTTAAGCTGAGGACGTGTTTTCGGATGTTTAGGAGTGAAAACAGTGCAACAATCCTCAAAGGGTTGAATTGAAATGTCAAAGGTTTCAATCATTCTTGATATTTTGATAATTTCTTCCTTATCCATACCGATACAGGGGCGGAAAACAGGGTAAGTTGCCACTGCATCTGTGCAACCTAAAGCAAGCATCGTCTGGCTTGCAACCTGAGCTACGCTTTCGCCTGTAATAAGTGCATGACAGTCGGAATTATCAGCTAACATACAAGCAATTCGCATCATAAATCTTCTCATTATGATTGTGAAATATTCTTCGGGGCAATTCTCTCTGATTGCCTCTTGAATTTCAGTAAAGGGTACTGTGTTGAGCCATATTCTTCCGCTGTAACGGGCAACCTTTGCTAAAAGGTCGTGGACCTTTTCTTCGGAGCGAAGTGAGGTGTAGGGGGGAGAAGCAAAGTGAATACCTACAAGCTCAATGCCTCGTTTTGCCATCATATAAGCGGCAACGGGGCTATCAATACCGCCTGAGATAAGAAGCATACCTCTACCTGAAGAGCCTACGGGCATACCGCCTGCACCCTTTTGCTGATTACCGCGGATATAAGCTCTGTCACGAATTTCAACAACAACCTTTATATCAGGGTCTTTAACCTGAACTGATAAATGGGGGAAGCTTTCGAGAAGTCTTTCACCAACCATTGCAGAAATTTCGGGTGAGGTTAAAGGGAATTTCTTATCAGAACGTTTTGCTTCAACCTTAAAGGTTTTAGCCTCGTTAAGCTGGTCTTTTAAGTAAACGGGTGCGATATCAAGAATATCGTTAATATCCTTTTCGGCAACTGCGGCTCTTGAGAATCCAGCAATACCGAAAACTCTTGAAATCTCATCTGCTGCAGAATCTAAATCCGCATTATCGTCAAGAGGGTTTACTGTTATAGTTGATTGGGATTGCTTAAGCTCAAATGCACCGAAAGGCTTAATTCTCCAACGAATATTTTTCATAAGCATTGCTTCAAAGGATGACCTGTTTAAGCCTTTAAGAGCAAGCTCTCCGTCTTTTATAAGGATTATTTCTTTCATAATTGTCCTTTCAAGATTAACGTTTTTTACCGTATTTTTCAGCCGCTTCTTTAATAGCGGATATTAAAATATCAATTTCTTCTTCCGTGTTGTAGCGGGAAAGACTTATTCTCACCGCACTGTCGATTATTTCGGGAGCTAAGCCCATAGCAGTTAAAACGGGGCTTCTATGACCCATTTTACAAGCAGAGCCTGCAGAAATGCAGATGCCTTTTTCATCCATAAAATTAACAATTGGTTGGCTGGGAAGACCAAGAATTGAAATATTTACGATGTAAGGAATTGCATCCTCGGGGGAGTTTACCGTAACGCAAGGTATATCAGAAATAGCCTCTACAAGCTTTTGCTTTAAGCATGAAACGTAAAGAGAATTTTCTGAAACATTCATAGCTTCTTCTGCTGCGGCACCGAAAGAGAGTATTGCGGGGATGGCTTCCGTGCCTGAGTGAAGACCTTGCTCCTGACCGCCACCGAGTATATAAGGCTTTACGGAGCCCTTGTTTTTGATATATATTCCGCCGACACCTTTAAGAGCGTGAATTTTGTGACCGCTTACGGTGATAATATCAGCATCTAAAGCTTTTGGCGTAACGGGGATTTTCGAAAGGGCCTGAATACAATCGGAATGAATAATAGCAGGAGAGCCGTTTCGCTTTACCGCTGCCCGTATGCTGTTAACGGGAAGAATTGAGCCAACCTCGTTATTAACCGCCATACAAGAAACAAGGATTGTATCTTTATCAATTGCAGAGAAAAATTCATCCTCGTTAATTTTCCCTGATTTATCAGGTGAAATTCTGATAACCTGAACACCTTTTGATTCAAGATATTTAATAGGTTCCCAAACGCTTGGGTGTTCAATTGCAGTTGTTACAATTTTATTTCCCTGACGTTTCATTTTTTCGTAGGCACCGAATATTGCGGTGTTATTTGCAGTAGTGCCTGATGAGGTGAAATAAAAGGCATTTTCATTAACACCTAAAAGCTTCGCAACTTGTTTTCTAGCAAATTTCAGCTTGTTTGAAGCATCAAGTCCTACCTGGTGTAAAGAAGAGGGATTGCCCCAATAATTGTTTAATGCATCGTTAACCGCTTCTATTGCAGTTTTGCACGGCTTTGTTGTGGCACTGTTATCAAAGTAAGCAGTCAAACGTCATTACTCCTTTACTAAAAACTATGAGAAAAAAATTGAACTAAGCATATGCAAAATTCAATACTTCCCGACTATATCTTATAATCTTATTAATTATACAATATTATTGTACTTTTTGTAAATGGTTTTTGATGAACTTTTATTGTAAAAATAGTGAATATTTTATTAAATCTTGGGAAAAATCCATTGTGGATTGATAATTAAAGATTTAATCTTTGAAAAGGAGTTTTTTTATGAGAAAAAACAGACGAAAATTTGTAAGAATAGTCAGTTTTTTAACTGCCATTGTAGTCACACTTGCAATATGGGGCGGTGTAAGCGCTTATAAGCTCAGTGTTGTTAAAAGACAGGTTAAAGCCTCACAAGAGAGAGCCTTGACGCAATTCGGGACATATATGGATGAAATAGATTTAAATTTGCAAAAATGCATGTATTCTTCAGGTAAAATGATGCTAGCCGATATAGCCTCTGATTTGTGGCGCTCGAGTGCATCTGCTAAAGCAAGCTTATCAGAAATAACTGACGGAAACACCGAAATTTCGGGGATATATAAATTCCTTTCTCAAGTTGGCGAATATACTCTTTCACTCAATAATAAATTAGCTTCGGGTAAAGCTATTTCAAAGGAAGAAACCGAAAATCTTAAAAAGCTCAAGGAGTATTCACGACAGATTTCCGAAAACGTAAATTATCTTATTGAGCAAGAGGAAAACGGATATCTTGATTTTGAAGAGGTTAAGTCAACTCTACAAAGTGAGGGTAGTGACAGGCTTTATCTTTCAGATGAATTGAACGATACAAATCAAGCCATTCAGGATTATCCTACGCTTATTTATGACGGCCCTTTTTCAGACCATATTAACAGTAAGGAATCCTATATTTTAAAGGATTTAGACGAAATATCCCAACAAAAAGCACAAGAGAGAGCAGCATCCTTTTTAGGTGTGAAAAGTGAGGACTTATACTTTTTATGTAAAACAAGCAGTAATATGAGTACCTACACCTTTTACAATACAACAACTACAATTTCCGTTACGCAAAAGGGCGGTTTAATTTCTTCTATGCTTTCATCATCCTTTGCGGGAGAAAGCCGTTTAACCACCCAGCAGGCAATAGAAAAAGCAACTGAATTTTTAAAAAAAGCAGGTTACCAAAATATAAAAGAAAGCTATTATTCTACAAATGACGGTGTATGCACTATAAATTTTGCTTATTATGAAGACGGTATAATTTACTACACCGATTTAATAAAAGTGAGCATTGCTCTTGATGATGGTGCTGTAACGGCATTTGATTCTACAGGCTATCTTATGAATCACAAGAAAAGAAGTATTCCCGAAAACGTAAATTATACTTTAGAATCGGGTGCAACACTTCTTAATTCTAATCTTCAGGTATTATCATCGAAAAAAGCCGTAATTCCTACCGATTGGGAAACAGAGGTTTACGTTTATGAATACAGATGTAAGACGGAAGATTCTCAAGAAATTCTCGTTTATATTGACCCTGTAACAGGTGAAGAAAAGGATATTCTTATTCTTTTATATTCCGACGGTGGAGTTCTTACGAAATAAGAATAAAAAAAGATTTATGGGAAATAATCATAAAGGAGCTTTAATAATTATCTCCTGAAAGGGCGTGAAGCTATGAAAAAAATAATTGCAATTATGAGTGTTGTTGTTCTTGTGATTTGTCTTGCAATGGTTTTGACAGGTTGCGGCGGAGATAAAGATACACCCACCACAACTACAAATGACACTACCATTACAACAGAACCCGTTACCGATAATCCCGGTATTGTGACAGACGAGTCAAACAGCGGGGAAAACGGTGTAATCGGTGATATTGTAACTGATATGTCGGAAATGGCATCTGATATGATGACTGATATTTCTGAAGATATGCAAAGACGAGTAAGATAAGAAAACACAAAATAAAACAGACAAGAAATTTACAGTTGTAAATCTCTTGTCTGTATTTTTTAAAAGGTTATAACTTGTTCTGCGAGAATATTTCCGTTAGAGTCGATAAGCTGGAATGTTACCTCGTAATTTTTAAATTTCGTAGGCGGGTAGGAAACGTAAGACGAAGGCTCCTCTGCCGAGAAATAAACTGATTTTGATTGAGTGTAACCGAAAGCAGTTCTGTATTTCATGGATAAACGCTGACCGTAAAGGGCTTCATCTTCAACTACGACGTGGAAATAACAGGTTTTACCGTTGTCAAGCTCTGTAAGAGCAGTTTCCATATCGGTTGTAGAATAGTTTACAAAAGCTTTTATTTTATCGGATGTAACGGTTGCAGAGCCGAGAAGCTGAGTTCTTAATTCTTCACTGTTTCTGTATTTTGCCAAGGTAAGCTCGTTAAGATAAGCTATGGTTGTTTCGTTTTCCGCATCGAAATTTTCAGTAACGTATACATACTTTGCTTCGTTGATTTTCTCTTGAACATCAGAATAGTCAGCTATTGTGCTAAGAAGCTCGATAGCTTCAGTTATTTCTTTGTTTTCAATATGCTTGATGGCAGCTCTATAGGTGCATTCAGTAATCATTGTACTGCTGTCACCGTATTCTGCGATAGCTTTGAAAAGCTTTGTAGCTTCGTCAAAATTACCATTATCCATTTCAGCCTTTGCTTGAGAATACGTGCAGGACTGTATGCGGATATCGCAGTCCTTATAGTCACCTAAAGACTTGTATTCGGTGATAGCTTCGTTGAATTTTTTTTCTTCTTCAAGCTTTGAAGCTTTACTGTAAATACTTTCGTTGCGTTTATCTTTGCTATCCTTGTAATCATCAAGCTCTGCAAAAGCAACGGCAGCAGCATCAAATTTACCGCTTTCAAAAAGAGTAACAGCATTGTTGTATTTGTAGTCGTTTACAATGCCGGGAATGTATTTATAACCCGCAACCGCACCGATTACTAAAATAATCAATAAAACAACAACAAGACCTTTTTTGCTCTTCTTTTTCTTCTTTTTAGGTGTTTCATTGTCAGCTTCTGTTATATCTATATCGGACTCAACAACGTTTGAAGCATCAATAGTAAATTCTTCTTTTGCATCTGAAGTTTTTTCGGCTTTGGTTTCTTCTGCAGCTGTTTCAATTTCATCTGTAGCATCAGTGGTAGCTTCTTCAACGGTATCTTCAAAAACGTCTTCAGCAGTTTCTGCTGAATCTTCGGTAGCCTCTTCTACAGCTTCAGCGTCTTCAACAACTTCTTCAACTGCTTCAGTAGCTTCTGCTACTTCAACTGTTTCTTCTGGAATCTTTTCGTCAGAAGCTATTTCGATAATGGCTCCTGCAGCTTCTTCTGATTCGTCGTTGCTTTCTGCTTCAGCTTCGGCTTCTTCAAATGCTTCAACCTCAATGATAGCATCTGCTTCTTCTGATGTAACAGTTTTACTCTCTGCTTCTTCTGCAACTTCAATAACAGAATCTTCAACTTCATCAGTAGCCTCAACAGCTTCCGCACTTTCAAGTTCTACTGATTCAGTATTATCCTCAGATACAGGAGCTGCGTCAGTTGAAGAAATATCTTCTATATTTTCAGCCACTTCTTCAACAATCTCTATTTCAGGCTCAATAATAACAACCGTTTCGGTTTGCATATTGATATTCTCGTCAAAATGCTCTTTATAGCTTTCTTCAAGGAATTCATAAGAAATGCTCTTAAGCTTTGTACCGATTGCGGCGGTGCCTTTGATAGTGTTGTATTGACCCTGTTCAAGAATTTCTGCAAGCTCAGTAAACTTTGCAGATTCTCTTAAAAGGAATTCGTATTTGTCATGGCTTTTTTCAAAGAACATAACAATACAACGGTAGTAAATTTCAAGGTTTTTGATATCGTTTGAAAGAATACCTGTAAATACTGTGTGAGCGGCAATGTTGTCGCAAATTTTCTGGTATTTGATATCACCGACTTCAGTTGCAATATCACCGCTTACAAAGAAGCAATCTGAGAATTTAACTGAAAGCTGAATTGCATTTCTACCATTGAAATCGTTAACAACGTCAATAAGTGATGAACGGAATGCACGTGCTTCCTTTTGAATGTCAAGCACAGTAGCAACCTGTTTCTTTATTTTTTCTGCATCTGCATCTGCAAAAAGTCTGATATGAGCTTCGGTAAGAGCTATTTCAAGCTTTTTAGCTTCGTCATTTGCAATTGCGATAAATTCGGGAAGCTCGTCATCAGAAATATCTCCAAGAGCTTCAAGAATTTTTTCGTATGTATCTTTTAAGGAAACTGTATCTTCATCAAAGCTATATCCGTCGCAAAGAGCCTTATAAATAATTGCTTTAGGCTCTGCACCATTTTTAACGATAAATTTCATAAGACAGTCGTTAGCCTCGTTGAAGCTTCCTTCGTTGTAATATTGTACACCTAAAAGAAGATTTTCTTCCTTGCTTGAGAAAACAGCTTCGCAGGAAGGACAAACTAAGCTGTCATCTTTATTTTGAAGATAGGCGTTTTTACATTTTGTACAAACGATTCTAATCATAAATTAACCTCGCTTAATTAAGAGTTGGAAAGCTGGTCTGAATCAAGTTTTCAGGACAGTCCTTTCCAATCATATCTTTTACCATAATAACACAAATCGACCGCTCTTTTCAATATTTTATTACAAAAATATTGCAGAAACGGTCGAAAATAGTAACAATTTTGTTATTTTATAGGTGAAATAGAGGTTGTTTTTTGCTTCAGGCTTTTTTAATCCATAATTCGCAGAATTTAAAGCCTTCGGTAGCCTCTTCGATTTTTAAGTTAATTGTGCCGTTTATAATAAGGTTTTTCGGGATTAAATATTCACAGCTTTCAAAGCCATCAACAAGAATTGCTTCGTCAAACGCTGTATCTTTTTTACCGCCGTAGCGTTTTCCGTCGTAAATAACGGTATCGTTTACGGTGACGGTATGATGCTCAATTTTTTCTGCATTTTCAGACTTGTAAACTACTTTTAAGATGTAGTCGCAATCTGAAGCAAAGCCTCCGAAAAATGCTTCAAAATTAAAGTGGTCGAAAAGCTTTGTCATACCCATAGGTAGAGGCTTTTCTTTTGTGTATGGACGGTCTGCTTGAACATCCATATAAAACTCGCCTTTTTGACGGGTGCCTAAGGTGTTAAGGTTGTGAAGTGCTACGGAATAATATGTTTCTTCAGGTTTTGCTTTTCTCGCCTCAATTATACCCTTTAATTTCTCTGCTTTTTCATTTTCGGAAAGCCTCTCAAGCTTTTCACATTTTTTCAGTAAAAATGCTCTGTCGGTAACGTTGTTATCAATAGTTTCAAGGGTTGCTCCTCGCTCCCAGCTGTCAGCACAGTAGTTTTCAACGTCAAGCTGTAAGCCGATTAAATCAAACAGCTTTTTACCGAGATAGTCAATTTCTTTTCTTAATTGAATATAGGTTTCGTTGAAGGGCTTTTGTAATTCATTTAAAGCATTCTTGAAATCATTAACAGAAAGATATTTTTCTGCATTTTTAATGAGCTGAAGCTCGAAAACTCGTCTCATTTTTACAAGCTTATCGCAACAAGCTCTGAAATAAAGTTGAGTGAATCTCCAATTTTCAAAAAGGTGAGGATAATCCTCTTTAAGCTCGCAAAAGCCTTTGAAGGCAAGGTCAATACAAGGATTTTCTTCGGGAGCGGATTGCCAGTTTTTCTCTAAAAGGAGTATTAAATCTGCAATTTTTTCCTCGTCGGAGCCATACATAAAGTATCTTGCATAATCGAGAAGAATATCATGAAGAGGCGTGTTTGCATTGAATTCAAGCGCACTCCATACGGCTTTGTTAAGGTCATCGTGAACACCCTCTGAATAGCTTACGCTACCTATTGTGTAGGGTGAAAAAATTCTGTGAAGAGTATGTAATTCAGTGGGGCGGGGGTTAATACTTTCTCTCGAAAGGGTAGCGGCGTATGAAAAATGCCAATCGTCTTCAAGAAAGTTTACGGGGTATTCGCATCTTAAATTATGAGTTATATCAGGGTAAAATCTCATCGGGTATTTTGCAGGGATTTTTTTTCTTAACTCATGAATGGGGAAAGCGTGGTTAGGACCCATAATTACAGCATCAATTTCATCGGGTAAAGCCGATAATTCACCTACAAAAACCTCACCCCAATCTCTGTATTCGTGAGGTGCTTGAGCAGAAGGTTGCATTTTCGCTTCTGGATGATATTTTTTGAGTATCTTATCAATTTTTTTGCAACGGTCAACAAAAACGTCTGCTTTAAGCTTTCCGGGGTCACCTCCGGGAGGAAAAACGTAGTCAAGACGGGGGAGTGAGGAGTAAAGCTTTTCGCGAAGAGCAAGAGCTTCTTCCTCTGTTTCGTTATCGTCGTTTGCATGCCACAAGGAAACGTCTAAATCAATAGTATCAGCAAGGCGTGTAGCCTCAACGAGAAACTCGTATTGCTCGTATTTCATAAGACGGTTTCTGAAGTTTTTGTCAGGCTTTGTGCCGTTATGCTCAACTGTGTTTGCACCGAAAGCCATAATATCAAGATAATATTGAAAATATTGGTCGTAATCCCAAGCATCATAAGTGTTAGGCGTAGTTCTGTAACCGATTTGATGACCGATTATTTCCTTTTGCGGAGTATAAAAACCATCAATATTTTCTGTGAGAATATTATTACCGTTTTTGAAAACGGATTTTCTTAAAAAGTGGAAAAAAGCAAAAATAAGACCTCTTATAGTTTTGCCGTAAAACTCAATAGTTTCACCGTTTACAGCGATTTTATAGCAGTTTTTACTGTCAAAATCGGGTGAAATATTAAATATAAAATTCGCCTCTTTTTCATTGAGTGAAATAGGGGCTTTCGTTCTTTTGTTGAGTTCTGCTATAAAAAGCTTTGCTGCTGAAAATTCTTCGGGTGTAGTTGCTTTTACGTTAAATTCGGTAAAAGAGATGTTCATAAGCTCCTCCGATAATAAATATTATTTACTGAAATTTTACCACAGGTTACGGCTTCAATCAATAAAAAGTAAGTTAATTTTGTTTTTTACTTGCATTTTTTATTGCCTATGGTAAAATGTAAGTGATTTTTTGAATTTATATTTGAACGGAGATTTACTATGAATGCTTTTACAGTAAAATGGTACACTAAATTTTTAACCTCACTTTTAAGCTACACTCCTGACTTAAAGGTTGCTATGAAATTAAAAAACCAGGGTAAATGGGAAGAATATAAGCCGTTGGTTGACAGTAAGGTGCGTGAATGGCTTGTTCCGTTAATAGATTTAGCAGGGGTTGATTTCGTTGTTAAAGGCGTTGAAAAGGTGCCTGTAAACGAGCCTATAATTTATACACCAAATCACGCTGGTATGTTTGATATCCCCGCAGTATTTTTAAACGCCCCCACAATGCCTATGTTTATCGCTAAAAAAGAGCTTAGTGCATTTCCGTTTTTAAAGCAGTGGATGTGGGTGCTTGATTGTGTTTTTGTTGACAGAAAAAATAAAGACGGTGCCCGTTCATCACTTCACGATGCTATAGAAATGGTTAAAAACGGCAGAAGCCTTGTTATTTTCCCCGAGGGTACAAGAAGTAAAAACGGTCAGTTAGGCAAGTTCAAGGGCGGTGCTATGAAAATAGCAATGGAAACAGGTGCAAAGGTTGTCCCTGTGCTTATTGAAGGTTCAAGAGAGCGTCTTGAGGCAACGGGAAACGTTACACCGGGTACAGTTTACGTAACCTTCCTTGACCCAATTGAAACAAAAGGTCTTACAAAAGACGATTTCTTCAAAATGCCTGATGAAATCAGAGATATGCTTCAAAAAGAAAGAGACAGTGCCAAAAACGCTTAAATAACAAATCAAGCAGTACGAATTGATTTTACTCAATTTGTACTGCTTTTATTTTACTTGAAGTTTTATTTAAACTCCCATTTAAAAAGAAGAATACCGCCTATTGAAATAATAACGCCAATCAGCTTTTGCCATTGAAAATCAACCTTTTCCACACCGAAAAGACCGAATAGCTCAATGAGATAAGCAACTAAAAGCTGAGCTGTTACTATTATCATAACCGCTTGAGCAGGACCAAGCCCCGCCATACTTTTTATTACCGTATAGGTTATAAGAGCACCTATAATACCGCCTAAAAGCATATATTTGTTGTCGATTTTAAAAAGTGAGGAGAAAGTGCCTTCTCTTCCTGTGAAAAGCCAAGCGGCAAGGCAAAATAAAAGGGCAGTAAACTGAACGAAGGAAGACGAAACCCAAACTGAAGTCTGCTTTGTAACACCCTCGTTGAAAACGCCCTGAATACTCATTAAAGCCCCGGAAACTATAGCAGTAATAACAGCTAACATATAATCACCCGAGAGTATTATTACCTGAAAATTCATTAAAATACAAAATAAAACAGATGTGATTTCGTTTGTCGAATTTCACATCTGCTTTTTTATTGATTGTTATTTGGTTTTAGACTTTATCTTTCTTCTCTGAAGTAGCTTAAACCAAGGCTTTCGGGCGGTTGATTTTTCTTCTTGTCACGAATACTTGTAAACAGAAGAACGATAATCGTAACGATATACGGGAGCATTTTAAGAATCTCGTTATCGTGGATTGAGAAGCCTTTTATATAGGTACTTGCAATGTAAAGAGCACCGAAAACTATAGAACCGATAATTGCAAGATTAGGCTTCCAAACTGTGAAAATAACGAGAGCAATAGCTAACCAACCGATAGCATCAATACAGTATTCCCAGTTACCGTTAAGGTAGTTCATAATAAACGTTAAACCACCTAAACCTGAAATACCACAACCGATACAAGTAGCAATATATCTGTAAGCCGAAACGTTGATACCCGCCGCATCTGCAGTAGCAGGATTTTCACCGACAGCTCTTAAATGAAGACCGACTTTTGTTTTGTTAAAAACAAAAGTTGTTACTAAAGCAATTACTATTGCAAAGTAGATAAGGAAACCGTGAGAAAGGAAAATCTCACCAAACCAGCCTAAATCATCGGCAAATTCAAAGGAAGCATTGAAGAACTTTGAGCCACGCTGATAAGCAAGGCCTGTCTGAGAAATGATATAGTCAGAAACACCTACACCAAAAGTTGTAAGAGCAAGACCTGTAACGTTTTGGTTAACCCTGAGAGTAACGGTCATAAAGCTGAAAAGCAGGCCCATTATAGCACTACCTAAAAATGCTGCAATAATAGGAAGTAAAACGGCAACAACAGGGTCGGCGTAAAGCATTTTTTCAGAAAGATAAAGGTATTCAACGTAACATCCGCAAGCAGCACCAACACACATAACACCGGGGGTACCAAGGTTAAGGTGACCTGCTTTTTCGGTGATGGTTTCGCCCGTAGAGCCTAAAAGGAAAGCCATTCCAAGACGTATAGCACTAACAAGAAAGGATATCATTTTGTTTCCTCCTTTCTATGCTTATTAAATACGATTTTGTACTGTAAGAAGAATTCACAACCGATAATAAAGAAAAGAATGATACCGGTAAGGATGTCTGAAATTGAGGGGTCAACGTCAAAATCTGAGCTGATTTGCTCTGCACCGCGTTCCATAAAAACGATAAGGAAAGAGGTTACAATCATAAGCAACGGGTTAAATTTAGCAAGCCATGAAACCATAATTGCGGTAAAGCCTCTGCCGCCAACCGTGGTGGTGCTTATTGTGTGGTTAATGCCACCGACAAGAAGGAATCCCGCAACACCTGCGATAGCACCTGATAAAGCAAGTGTTCTTACAATAACTTTTTTAACGTTGATACCAACGTATTTAGCGGTGTTAACACTTTCACCGACAACAGAGATTTCGTATCCTTGTTTACTGTGTTTAAGATAAATGTAAACGGCAACTGTTAAAGCTAAAACTACAAGGATGCTGAGTAAATAGTCCATATCACCGATAACGGGTAAACCGTACTGTGGCATAGGTTCTAAAACGCCTGAACCGCTTTTTACGTAACGCTTGAGGAAGTAAGCAACCATCTGAATTGCAATATAGTTCATCATAAGAGTAAAAAGAGTTTCGTTTGTGTTCCATAATGCTTTGGCAATAGCCGGTAACACAGCCCATACAATACCTGCAATAATACTTGCACCAAGCATCGTTATCAAAAGCATAGGGAGAGGCATTTTGCCACCAAGGAAGAACATACAGGCAATAGTAGCAAGACCGCTTATAAGCACCTGACCTTCAGCACCAATGTTCCAGAATTTCATTTTAAAAGCAGGCGTAACAACCAACGATACGCAAAGAAGCATTGCAAGGTTCTGAAGCAAGTTCCATATTCTTACTGTAGAACCGAAAGAACCTTCAAACATTGATTTGTATACTTCTAACGGGTTTTGCTGAGATAAAAGGGTAATAACGAGAGCTGAAACTATAAGTGCGGCAACAACTGCACCGACACGAACACCTAATGAAGGTAAGAGGGGGAGAGGCTCTCTTTTTACAATGTGAAAAAGAGGGGTGTGAACTTTATTTTCTTTTTTAGCCATAATTAACCCTCCTTTTCTGCCGAAGCTGATTTAGTCATAAGAAGACCGATTTCGTCTTTTTTGGCTGTTCTGCCGTCAACGATACCGGTTACTCTGCCACCGCTGAGAACAAGAATTCTGTCACAGAGGTCGATGAGAACGTCTAAATCTTCACCAACAAAGATAACGGCAACGCCTTTTTCCTTTTGCTCTGTGAGAAGATTATAAATTGTGTAAGAGGAGTTGATGTCAAGACCTCTTACGGGGTAAGCCGCCATAAGAACGGTAGGTGAAGCGGCAATTTCACGGCCAACAAGCACCTTTTGAACGTTACCGCCTGAAAGACGGCGAACTGGAGTGTTAGCGTCTGGGGTAACAACCTTAAGGTCCTCAATAATCTTGTTTGCAAGCTTTTTAGGCTCTTTTCTTTCAAGGAACATTGTTTTACCCTTTTTGTAACTACGGAGCATCATATTATCAGCGATACCCATATTACCTACAAGACCCATACCAAGACGGTCTTCGGGAACGAAAGAAAGTCTTACACCAAGATTTTTGATTTCAATAGGAGATTTATTTCTTAAATTTTCCTTTTTATCTGTTTTGGGATTGTGGTAAATGATTTCACCACCGCTTAACTTCTGAAGACCTGCAATAGCCTCTAAAAGCTCACGTTGACCGGAACCTGCAATACCTGCGATACCAAGGATTTCACCACTTTTTGCGGCAAATGAAATATCGTCTAAAACCTTGATACCATCACTGTTATAGCAATCAATACCTTTAACGATAAGTCTGTCGGTTGTATCGTGAGGCTGGGGACGGTCAATATCAAGACTTATTTTTTCGCCAACCATCATTTCCGTAAGGCTTTGCTCGGTAGAGTCTTTTGTGTCAACAGTGCCGATATATTCACCTTTTCTAAGAACGGAAACTCTGTCTGAAATCTCAAGAACCTCGTTTAATTTATGAGTGATGATAATAATAGCCTTACCATCGTCACGCATACGTCTTAAAACGTTAAAAAGCTTTGTGATTTCTTGGGGAGTAAGAACGGCTGTAGGCTCGTCAAGAATAAGTATATCAGCGCCTCTGTAAAGCACCTTGATAATTTCGACCGTCTGCTTTTCGGAAACGCTCATATCATAGATTTTTTTATTAACGTCAATATCAAAGCCGTATTTATCACAAGTTTCTTGAATATCCTTTACAGCTTTCTTTATATTGTATTTTTTGCCTTTGATACCCAAAACAATATTTTCGGTAGCACTAAAAACGTCAACAAGTTTGAAATGCTGGTGAATCATACCGATTTTTAGGTTGAAAGCATCTTTAGGTGAACGGATTGTAACTTCTTTACCGTCGACTAAAATGCTACCCTCATCGGGGAAATAAATACCCGAAATCATATTCATAAGGGTAGTTTTACCGCTTCCGTTTTCACCTAAAATTGAAAGGATTTCACCACGGTTAACGCAAAGATTTACGTTTTTGTTTGCGACAACACTACCAAAGGTCTTTGTTATCCCTCTACATTCAAGGGCAACATTGTTATTCAATTTTAAAACACCCCCAAGGATAGTTGAAATTTGGAAATTAAAACTAAAAATTAAAAAGTAAAAGCTAAAAGTTTTCAAGGCTTTTAACTCTTAATTTTTAACTTTTAACTTGAAAAAGGCGGATGTTACTCCGCCTTTTTCTGTTTTGTTAATTAACCGAAGTTTTCGTTAAGACGTGTGATACCGTCGATGTTTTTGTCAAATGAAGGAGCAGAAACCTTTTCTGATTCATGATAGTAACCGTCGTAAACGATGTCAGAATCTTCAAGAGCTTTACCGTCAACAGTAAATTTGCTTGTATCGAAGATTTTAAGAGTACCTGCTTTGATTTCAGCAATAGCATCTTTGATAGCTTTTTCTGTGCCGTCAGCAGCAACGTCAAGGTTGATACCTGTAAGAACAACTGAACCTTCGTCAATGCCGCCACACCAGTCAGTGTCAATAGCTTTGTCTGTGTTTACACATTCAATGATGTATTTGAAGTAGGGAGCCCAGTTGATTCTTGAAGAAACGATGAATGTTTCGGGGCAAGATTCATATGTGCTACCGTTGTAAGAAACGTTAGGAACACCTGCTGCTTCGCAAGCACCGGGAGCACCCATTGAGTCAGCGTGCTGGCTGATAAGAACACAATCGTTAGCGATAAGAGCTTCAGCAGCATTCTTTTCTAATGTGGGGTCATACCAAGAGCCTGTGAACTGAACGTCCATTGTAACTGAGGGGCAAACTGATTTTGCGCCAAGGTAGAATGATGAATAACCTGAAATAACTTCAGCGTATGTGAAAGCACCTACGTAACCCATCTTAGCTTCTTCAGCTGTGATGTCGCCTGCAGCGATCATTTCGTTGAGCTTAAGACCTGCTGCAATACCTGCAAGATATCTGCCTTCGTAGATGTTAGCAAATGCGTTGTGATAGTTGGGGAGTTTTTCAATGCTTGCTTTGAAGCCTGTTGCATGGCAGAATTCAACGTCTTTGAATTCTTTAGCAGCTTTGAGCATAAAGTCTTCGTGACCGAAAGAGTTAGCGAAGATGATTGTGCAACCCTGATCTACAAGGTCTTTAGCAGCTTCATAGCATTCGTTGCCTTCGGGGATATTTTTCTTGATGATGTACTGATCCTTTGTAAGACCAAGAGCTTCAATTACAGCCTCAGCACCGTTAAGGAAGTTAAGGTCGTAAGTTGAGTTTTCATCATGTAAGCAGATGAAACCGATTTTGAAACCTTCTTTAATTTCAAAATCTTTCTCAATAGCGGGTGCATCAAGAGGAGAAGCACTCATACCGAGGATTTCGGGTTCTTTATCTGTATCTGCATCAGGTGTTTTGTCGCCGCCGCAAGCTGCGAAGCAACCAACAACCATAACGAGAGCAAGACAAAGAGAGAGAATTTTTGCGAACTTTTTCATTGTCATTACCTCCAAAATGGAATTTTTTATTATCAGCTATCGATTTCGGGTGTGAATGTGATTTCACCGTCATTCATACTCTCAACGATTGCTAATGACCTTACCTTATAGCCCTTTTCACGAAGAGCCTTGCCACCGGGCTGGAAGCCTTTTTCGATAGCAATACCGATGCCTACAACCTGAGCACCTGCTTGTCCGATAATATCAATAAG
>JAZROI010000022.1:0-11877 GCA_045648585.1 Acutalibacteraceae bacterium | reverse complement strand
AAAGGTAGCAAACATATAAAATCTACCGTTAAATAAATGTACCTCGGGAGCCCAGTTAACCGCGGTATTCATTTCCCATTTCGAAGAATTAAATACTTCTTTTGGCTCAGACCAGTTTTCAAGGTCATCACCAACGTACACGTCAAAACCGCCTGTTTTCACACCGAAGCTTGCGGCTCTTGTGCCATACATGTAATATTTACCATCAACAACAAGCACAAATGGGTCACGAATATTTATATCCGAATTCTTCACGATATCACTTCCCAATATACATTTTCATTTTATTTTAACACATATTAAAGAATTTCTCAATAGATTAATTATACTGTTTGCTTTTTATTTATTTTTGCGAATTTAAGCTATACAAGTTGACAAAGGGAAAGCTATCCTTTAAAATAATTCAAGAATAATTTTTCGGATGTGATTTTATGAAAAAGGCTATTAGAAATATTGCAATAGGTACAGGGTTAGTTGCAGGTGTGGCAGTTGGTCTTCACTTTTTAAATAAAGAGCTTCACAAGGATATTTGTATGATTGCCCACAGAGGCTACAGCTCAAAGCACCCTGACAACACAGAAGCATCTTTCACTGCAGCAGTAGCTCACGGCTCAGGCGGTATTGAAACTGACGTAAGAGTTACAAAGGACGGCGTTTTTGTTGTAAACCATAATGACGAAGCAAAATTTGTTGACGGCACAGAGCTTTTGGTTGCAGAGGCTACATATGAAGAGCTTACACAAAAGCCTCTTTTAAACAAAAAGAGCGACGAAACAGTTTACCTTTGCACCTTCAAGAGATATCTTGAAATCTGCCGTGATGCAGATATGATTTGCTTTATTGAGCTTAAGGGTGAATTTACTGATGAACAGATAAACGATTTATTCACAATGGCAAGTGAGATTTACGACCTTAAAAAATGTCAGCTTCAGTCATTTGAATTTGAAAATCTTGTTAAGGCTCACGAAGCTTTCCCCGATCTTCAGATTATGCTTACATACGGCAAAAACTGCGGCGATTATCACAAGTGTATTGAATACGGATTTGATATTGATGCTGAATACAAAATAGCAACACCTAAAATGGTAAAAGAATTCCACGATAAAGGCTTAAAGGTTGGCCTTTGGACCGCAAACGATATTTTCGCTCTTAACTATTGCCGTGCACTTGGTGTAGATTATATAGAGTCTGACGTATTTTAATTAAACTTAATGCCCGAGAAATCGGGCATTTTTTATTTGTAAATTCTTTTAAAACAAACCTTTAAAACTACTTTAAACTCTTGTTAAAATATCTTTTTTATGGTATAGTTACTCTATTGTTATTTGAAAGTGAGTTTTTATGGGCGTTATTTTTAAAACACTTTACGTTTATATTTACAACTTAGGTCTTGCTATTGGGGATATTTTCTCTTCTTTTGCAAGGCTTATCGGTAATTCTGTAAAAAGGTTTTTTAAATTTAACAGATCTTCTTTCTCATCCTTCAAAACATTTTTCAAACGTAGTATTGTTTTTATTCTTATTTTTGCTATTCTTGTTGTTTCAGGCACATACCTTTATTCAAACAACAGAAAAATTGATGCAATTGCTATTAAGCTTAACGACGAAGTTGTAGGTTACGCCCCTACTCAAAGCGATGCTGACCTTGCTCAAAATCTTGCTTCTAAATATTTAAATCTTGCTTCTATTGATGCTTTTTCTACTGAAGAAGCATCTACAGAGCCTTACAATATTAAAAACTACGAAAGCTTATCAGAAATGCTTATAACAAAGCTTTCCCCAGAGCTTGTAAAGATAACCGAGATCTATATTGACGGTGAATACCTTTGTGCCGTTACCGACAGGCAAAATGCAAAGCACATTTTCACCCAGTATCTTGAAAGTGCAAAAGAGCTTTACCCTACCTCATCGGTATCCTTTGCAGAAGAGGTTTCGTTTAAATACGCTTATTATAATAAAACAGACGATAGAATCTGGTCACCCGACCAGCTTGAGCTTTCCCTTAAAACATTAGGTGTTCTTACAATCCGTCACGCAGAATGTGAAAAAACTCTTTCAACGGTAGAGTTTGACACCGTTGAGATTCAAACAAATACTCTTTTCGTTGGTGACGCAAGAATCAGAAGAAACGGTCAGAACGGTACTGAATACGCTATTGACCTTGTAACCTACATTGGCGACAAAAAGGTTCTTTCGGAGCAGTTAATGAGCGTATCGGTTGAAAAGCCTGTTTCTCAGGTTGTTGAAAGAGGTATTCGTGCTGAAAGCCTTTCTTTAGGCTCTTATTCAGTTCTTCAAACAACAGGTTATTTCTGTTGGCCTTGTGTTGGTCTTTTCACTGTTACTTCACCCTTTGGTCTTAGAAGCTTGGGTAACCACAAGGGTATTGATATTTCAGGTGCTAACGCTTCAGGCTCACTTGTTGTTGCAGGTGCAAGCGGCACAGTAACAGAAGCAGGCTGGAGCACAGGCGGTTACGGTAACTACGTAATTATAGACCACGGTAACGGTGTCGAAACGCTTTACGCCCATATGCTTGATAACTCTCTTATGGTAAACGCAGGTGACGTTGTTACAAAGGGTCAGGCTATCGGTAGAGTTGGTAACACAGGCTACTCCTTCGGTGCTCACCTTCACTTTGAAGTTAGAGTTAACGGTAACAAAATTAACCCTGCCCCATATTTAGGTCTTGAATGATGAATATTACAATTATTGCTTTAGGTAAATTAAAAGAAAAATATTTACGGGATGCGGTTGACGAATATGCAAAACGTATTTCCGCCTACGGTAAGCTTGATATTATAGAGCTTAACCCCGTAAAGCTTTCAGATAATCCTTCGCAGAACGAAATTACGTCAGCTCTTTCCAAAGAGGCTGATGAAATAAAAAAGAAAATCCCTAACGGAAGTTATATTTTCACTTTATGTATTGAGGGTAAAGAAAAATCAAGCGAGGCTTTTGCAAAGGCCATAAACGATGCCGCTTTAAACGGAAAAAGCCATATTACTTTTATAATCGGAAGCTCCTACGGTCTTTCACCCGAAATAAAAAGTCTTTCAGATTTCAAGCTTTCCTTTTCACCTATGACCTTCCCCCATCAGCTTATGAGAGTTATGCTTTTAGAGCAGGTGTATCGTGCTTTTCAAATTAATAACAACGGTAAATACCATAAATGAGGTTTTATTATGGCAATGTGTGATATGTGTGAAAACTACAGATATGATGAGGATTTAGAAGAATATTATTGCGATATTGAGTTAGATGAAGACGAATATTTAAAATTTTTAACCTCATCTAATGACAATTGCCCCTACTTCAGAGCAGATGATGAATATCGCATTGTAAGAAAGCAAAATTAACAAAACAAGCACAAAAAAGCTCGCATCCGATAAAAAGGATGCGAGTTCATTTTTATTATGTTTGTTTTTCTATTGTGCTTTCTCTTTTAGTTTCTTACTAAGACCTTTATAAAAGATTAACGATAAGACGGTTGCGGTAGTCCACCCTACAGGCCACGAATACCATATACCCTCATAACCCCAAATCGGTGCAAATACAAATGCAAGAATCACTCTTAAAATAAGGTCGGTAAAGGTAACAACCATAAACAGCTTCATTGAGCCCGTGCCCTTTAAAACGCCGTCGAAAACAAGTTTTAAGCCTATAAAGCAGAAGAATGGTGAAACGGTTTTCAAAAATGCCATACCTGAAACAACGGTTTCTTCATTTACTGTTTTTTCCATAAAGAGTCTTAAAAGCTGCTCAGTGAAAACAAGATACGTAACCGCAAAAATGCAACCAGCAATAATGACGGTAATTGACCCCCACTTCATACCCTCTTTTATACGGTCATATTTTTTTGCACCGTAGTTTTGGGCGGTAAAGCTTGAAACACCGTTTCCTATAGTACAAAGAGCATTTAAAGTGAATATATTAAGCTTAAATGCCGCAGAGAAACCCGCTACAACGTATGAGCCGAAGCCGTTAATAAGCTTTTGAATAAACACGTTACCAACAGAAACAAAGCTTTGCTGTAAAACGCTTGGTATTGAAATTCGAGCTATTCGTTTTAGTAGCTGTAATGAAAACAAATCTGTTTTTTCTGTTACGGGAAGAGTTTTAAGGCGTTTTAACAAAACAGAAACTGATAGCACGCCTGCAATTCCCTGCGCTATAAAGGTTGCCCATGCAACACCGCCAACACCCATATGGAAAAATACAACAAATATATAGTCAAGCACTACATTAAACACAGACGAGAATATAAGAAAATATAACGACGTTTTCGAATCGCCCAAGGAATTGAAAATACCGTTTGCGATATTATAAATAAACAAAAACGTAAAACCGCCTACGTAAATCGCAAGGTATAAAGCTGAATCTTTAAATATATTTTCGGGCGTATCAATGGCTCTCATGAGAGCAGGTGTTAAAGTAATCCCGACAGCTGTTAAAACGCCACCTAACACAAGGCAGGAAATAAGAGAGGTTGAAGCCGCAGTTTTTACCTTTTTATAATCTTTAGCACCAAAAAGCTGAGAAATAACAACACTGCACCCTATATTACAGCCTATTGCTACTGCATTAAAAATATTTGTTATAGGGTATGATGCACCAACCGCCGCAAGAGCAGCTTCGCCTGCAAAGCGACCTGCAATAAGGCTATCGGCTATACTATACATCTGCTGAAAAATAACGCTTATAAAAAGCGGTATAGTAAATTTCAGCAAAACCTTATTAACTTTTCCTTTAGTTAAATCGTAAGTCATTAAAATACGCCTTTCAAGAATAACCTTTCATAATTTTGATTATAAATTGTAATGACTACTATTATAGAATGGGTTAATCAATTTGTCAAAGGGAAGGTTAAGTTTTATGCAAGGGTTTTTAGAGTCTTTAAATTCAGTTATATGGGGCTTACCTATGCTCATTTTCTTTTTGTTTACTGCTTTGAGATTTACTTTTAAAAGCCGTTTTTTTCAAATACGCGGATTTTATGAAATGCTAAAAGCTACGTTAGGTACAGTTTTTAAAAATAATAGTAAAGATGGTGTTTCTCAATTTGGTGCATTCTGCTCCGTTTTAGGTGCTTGTATCGGCACGGGTAATATTGTAGGCGTTGCTACGGCAATCTATTGGGGCGGTGCGGGTACGGTTTTTTGGATGTGGGTGAGTGCCTTACTTTCAATGATGACCGCCTATTCGGAAAACTATTTAGGTATAAAATATAAAAGAAAAGATAAATACGGTAATATAAGCGGTGGAGCTTTTTCATACATAGAAAATGGGCTAAAAATGAAAGGTCTTGCTAAAATATATAGCTTCTTCTGTATCAGCTCAGTTATAGGTATGGGAAATCTTACACAAAGCAATTCTATTTCTCAATCATTAAAAGCAGGATTTAACGTACCTGATTTTGTTACCGCTATAATTGTAACCTTACTTGTTTTTATAATCATCAAAGGCGGAATTAAAAGAATTGCCGATTTCGGCACTATAATAGTGCCGTTAATGACAACGTTTTACCTTATTATATCAATATGGGTAATTTTCAAGCATAGAGAAGCGGTTATCCCTTGCTTTATAAATATCTTTAAAGAGGCTTTTTCTTTTAAAGCAGTTAACGGCTACGGAATGTATAAAGCTGCCCGTTTCGGCATTTCAAGGGGTGTTTTTTCGAACGAGGCAGGGCTCGGCTCATCAACAATTCTTCACTCACAAGTTGAAAACGTAAGCGGAGAAAAGCAAGGTATGTGGGCAATGCTCGAGGTTTTTACCGATACAGTTTTCCTTTGTACTTTTACAGCTATAGCAATTCTTGTAAGCACTGACTACACAACTCTTTTCGGTGCGGAGCTTTCAATAAAGGCTTATTCAACTATTGGTATGATAGGTGAAAAAGGAATTGCTCTTTTAACAACAGTTTTCGCATTCACATCTCTTACAAGCTGTTCATTTTACGGTGAAAAGGGCGTTGAATATCTTTTCGGTCAAAAGCACGTTGGTTTATATAAAATTCTTTACGGTGTCTTCGCTTTTATCGGTTGTATTAATCCACCGAAAATCATTTGGACGGTTGCAGATATTTTCAACGGACTTATGGCAATACCAAATTTATTTGCAATTAACGTTTTAGGGAAGGAAGTAGAGTATAAATAAAAACCGGTCTGCGACGGCATTATTGCTATCGTAGACCGTTAATTCTAATATTATTATCTTATCTCATCAAAGGCTTTTCTTAACTCGTCTTTAATTATTGCATGACCTGCGGCTGTGGGATGAACGCCGTCACAAAGCCAATATGAAGGCTCTGCTTTTTCGCAAGCAGCATCAAATTTATCCTGAAGAGGTACGAATTTAAGATTGAATTTATCTGCAATTCGTTTGGCCGCTTGTGCATTTAACTCTAAAGTGCTTCTGAAGGTATCCCATGCATAGCTTGTGCCGGTTCCCGGAAGAACAAAGGGCTCTAAAATGATAATTTTAATATCAGGAAGCACTTCTTTGATTTCTTCGATAAGCATTGTATATATCTTTTCAAATTTTTCGGGAGCAACGCCGTTTTTATCGTTGATTTCATGCCAAACGTCATTAACACCGATAAGAATAGACATATAATCAGGCTCAAGATTTGTAATATCCTCTTTTATTCTTGCATAAACGTCAACAATTCTGTCACCGCTTATACCGAGATTTATAAAATCATATTCGCCGGGAAACTCTTTACCTACCTCAGCAGCAAAAAGGTTGGGATATCCGTAGCCGTAATTGTTATCATCATCTCTGTTGCGGCTCGCATCAGTTATTGAATCGCCTTGAAAAAGGAATTTAAGCATTTTTATCGCTCCTATCTAAACTTTATGACGTGGTTTTATTCACACAAAAACTCCTTTATCGGTTGATAAAGGAATCTTTTTGTGATATACTTACTTTTTGTGAACTTATTTATTTTTACCGTTGTAGCTATCTTCGGTAGGTGCAACCCAAGGACATTCAATCTCGGGCACTATTTTTTCAGGTGTTGCCCAATGAACAGCGTTTTTGATAACCTGCTGAATCTCAGGAATATAATACGTTGGATTTTCTTCATGACCGGGCTGGAAGTAGAAAACTCTACCAAGTCCTCTTTGCCAACAGCAACCTGAACGGAAAACCTCGCCACCCTTAAACCAACCAATAAACACAAGCTCATCAGGTTGAGGAATGTCGAATCTTTCACCATACATTTCTTCTACGGGAATATTGAAATATTCGGGTATCCCCTTTGCTATGGGGTGAGAAGGATTTATACACCATACTCTTTCACGGTCACCGTCGCGCCATTTAAGAGAACAGGTTGTACCCATAAGTCTTCTGAAAGGCTTTGAAAAATGAGCAGAGTGAAGAGCAATAAAGCCCATTCCTCTCATAACTCTATTATAAATCTTTTCAACAAGCTCATTCGGTACATCATCGTGAGCCATATGCCCCCACCAAAGAAGAACGTCAGTATTTTCGAGCACGTCATCAGGAAGACCGTTAAACTCATCATCAAGAGTTGCGGTTGTGATGTTAAGCTCTTCATCCGTTCCTAAAAAGTCTGCGATGCAATTATGAATACCTTCAGGGTAAACCTTTGCTACCGATTCGCTTTCTTTTTCGTGACGACCTTCGTTCCAAATTGTTACATTTATCATTTATCTGCACCCTTTCAATAGGTTGTATTTTCTATAACGATTATATTTGGTATCGAATTTTCTTTAAAAATTCGACTATAATCCTTTCAATGAATGTAATGCAAAATTGTATTTCATAAAATTCAATTTTGCTAAAAGCCGATAAAATCGGTTTTTCGGAAACGCGTCTGCGTTTCGACAAATTACTATCATTATAATTATATACTAACATAAAACATATTTTCAAGTAGATAAGAATCATCTTTTTGTAGAAAATAAAAGGTGTTTTTTATACAGTGTGACAATATTACATAATACTGTTGCAAAATGTGAGTTCGAAACCATCCTCACAGAGATTTTATCTCAAATCAAAACTATGGAGTTGAAAAAAATGAAAAACAGAAAGAAAATTACGAACGTGGCTTTTGCTGCAATCGTCGCCGCATTATACGTTGTTTTAACTTATATTGCAGCTTCAATGGGGCTTGCAAGTAGCCCCGTTCAAATCCGCTTCTCTGAAGCACTTACAATTTTGCCCATATTCACCCCTGCGGCAATACCCGGTCTTGCTATAGGCTGTCTTCTTGCTAACATACTTACGGGATGTGCTTTATGGGATATTGTTTTTGGTACTCTTGCAACCCTTATCGGTGCTATTGGTACTTATCTTTTGAGAAAGCACAGCGTTTTAGCACTTATCCCCCCGATAGTAGCAAACACTCTTATTATACCGCCCGTACTGATGTACGTTTACGGCTTTGAGGGTACTTATTGGTATTTTACACTTACTGTTTTTCTCGGTGAAGTAATATCCTGCGGTATTCTTGGATATATTCTTCAGAAGGGCTTAAAAAGCAGAAATTTATTCATAAACAAATAAAATATTATTTTTTATTTAGGGGGTTTATTTTTCATCTCTTAAGGAGTATAATTTTAATATACTGAAAAGAGTTTAAATCTCCATTATTTATCAAGACACTTCCTTTATGAAAGGATTTTCAACATGACTATTGACGTAGCAATAAAAAATGCTAAAAGAATACATTTTATCGGTATCGGTGGCAGTGGTATGTGTCCCCTTGCCGAAATTTTACATTCACAAGGTCACTATCTTACAGGCTCAGATAACAACGAATCTGACACTTTAAAAAGAATTCGTGCTTTAGGTATCCCCGTTACAATGGGTCAGAAGGCTGAAAACGTTGACGGTGCTGATATGGTAGTTTATACCGCAGCACTTCTTCCCGATAACCCCGAGCTTGTTGCCGCAAAAGAAAAAGGCATTCCTACATTTGAACGCAGTAAGCTTTTTGGTTACTTTACAAGAAATTACGATAACTGTATAGGTGTTTGCGGTACTCACGGTAAAACAACCGTTACCTCTATGCTTACTCACATTCTGATTGATAATGATTTTGACCCTTCTGCAGTTATTGGTGGCAAGCTTCCCCTTACGGGAACAAACGGAAGAGTTGGTACAAGCGATATTCTTGTTTGTGAGGCTTGCGAATACAAGGATACCTTTCTTGATTTAACACCTGATATAAGCGTTATTCTTAACGTTGACTGCGACCATATGGAGTATTTTAAAACACTTGAAAATCTTGAGGCTTCGTTTAGAAAATTCGCTGATATGTCAACAAAAGCCGTAATATATAACGGTGATGACAAGAATACTCTCGATAGCATTAAGGGTATAAGCGAAGGCAAGAAAATGATTTCCTTTGGTAAAAGCGAAGAATGTAATTTCGTTGCTAAAAACGTTGGCTATAACAACGGTGCTTTCCCCTGCTACGACCTTTATATTGACGGTGTAAATAACGGTAGAATTGAATTAAGCGTCCCCGGTGAGCATAACATACTTAATTCACTTGCAGCTATTGCTACTGCTACTTATTGCGGTGCAACAGTTGAACAATGCAGAAAAAGTATTTTAACCTTCAAGGGTGCAGGCAGACGTTTTGAGTTTTTAGGAACTTATAACGGCGCTGATATTGTTGACGATTACGCTCACCATCCCGCAGAGCTTGAGGTTACCCTCTCTGCAGCCAAGAAAATGGATTATAAGCGCGTTTGGGCTGTATTCCAACCATTCACCTTTAGTAGAACTAAAATGCATTTAAACGCCTTTGCAGAGGCTCTTTCAATAGCAGATAACGTTATTCTTACCGAAATCATGGGTTCAAGAGAAATTAACACCTACGGTATTACAACTCAGGACCTTGCAAATGAGATTGATGGTTGTGTATGGTTTGATACCTTCCAAAAGGTTGCATACTATATAAAAGAAAACGTTTCCGAAGGTGACCTTGTTCTCACTCTCGGTTGCGGTGACGTTTATAAGATTGCAAAAATTATTTTAAATAAAGAATAAACAAAACTCCGATATCATTACGATATCGGAGTTAAACTTATTATTACGTCGCAGACCAAATTGTAATTATTCATTTTCAATTTGTAACTTAAAAATAAAAAACCTGACCTTTTCGGGTCAGGTTTTTACTTTAATTAAACTAATTCAAGAATGCACATCTCTGCTGCGTCACCGCGGCGAGCTTCAGTCTTGATTATACGGCAGTAACCGCCGTTTACGTCTTTATACTTAGGAGCGATCTCGTCAAAAAGTTTTTTAACAACATCTTCCTTTGTAATGTATGCCAAAGCCTGTCTCTTATTGTGGAGACTGTCGACTTTTGCGAGTGTGATCATCTTTTCAGCCATAGCGCGAACTTCTTTCGCTCTTGTGACTGTGGTAGTCATCTTACCGTTTTCAAGTAAGGATGTAACCATGTTACGAAGCATAGCATCGCGGTGATCGCTCGCTCTGCCGAGTTTTCTGGTTCCGGGCATCTAAATCCACTCCTTTGCCGAAAATACGGACTTATTCGTCCTCATCACGAAGAGAAAGATCAAGTGATTCCAATTTTGCAACAACCTCATCAAGAGATTTTCTGCCAAGGTTTCTAACCTTCATCATATCGTCTTCTGTTTTATTGATCAAATCTTCAACAGTATTGATACCGGCTCTCTTGAGGCAGTTGAAAGAACGAACAGAAAGGTCAAGCTCTTCAATTGTCATTTCAAGAACCTTTTCTTTTGAACTGTCGTCTTTAACAACCATAATCTCTGTACCTGCAACTTCATCAGAAAGTTCAACGAAGAGATTAAGATGCTCAGTAAGAATTTTAGCAGCAAATGATACAGCTTCTTTAGCAGAAATTGTACCGTCTGTCCAAACTTCAATTGTGAGCTTATCATAGTCGGTAATCTGACCTACACGAGTGTTATCAACTGTGTAGTTAACTTTTAAAACGGGTGTATAGATAGAGTCAATAGCGATAACGCCGATTGCAGGGTCAAGAAGCTGTTTATTTCTGTCTGAAGAAACGTAGCCTCTGCCTTTATCTGCTGTAAGTTCCATTGTAACGTGTGCATCAGCATCAAGTGTTGCAATGTGGTGATCGGGGTTAAGGATTTCAACCTCTGAATCAGCCTTAATATCACCCGCTGTGATTTCGCCGGAGCCGTCTGCTTCGATGTACATAATCTTGGGACCGTCTCCGTGTATTTTGAGAATAACGCCCTTAAGGTTAAGAACTATCTCAGTAACATCCTCTTTTACGTTCGGGATCGTTGAGAATTCGTGAAGAACATTATCAATCTTTACAGAAGTAATTGCATAACCGGGAAGTGAAGAGAGAAGAACTCTGCGAAGGCTGTTACCAAGTGTTGTACCAAAACCTCTTTCAAGAGGCTCAACAACAAATGAGCCGTATGCTGAATCTTCTGCCCCGGTAAATCTTACTTCGGGTTTCTCAATACCAATCATACCAAACCCTCCTTAAAATTACACAGATAAACTGCGTTTTTGTTTTGCCAAAATGGCATGAGGCTAAAGAGCATTATTTCGAATAGAGCTCGACGATAAGATGCTCCGCAACAGGAGCGCCAATCTGATCTCTCTCGGGAAGGTTAACAACCTTACCTGAGTTAGCATCACGATTGATATCAAGCCATGTGGGAACCGGACGGCTTCCGTTAGCTTCGATAATTGTCTTAAATGCGTCGGTCTGTGCCGATTTCTCCTTAATGGATACTACATCCCCTGCCTTGCAAAGGTAGGAAGGAATATCAACTTTTTTGCCGTTAACACAGAAATGACCGTGTGTAACAAACTGTCTAGCTTCTGCACGGGAATCTGCCCAACCGAGAAGATAAACGA
>JAZROI010000021.1:0-11987 GCA_045648585.1 Acutalibacteraceae bacterium | reverse complement strand
AAAGGACAGTATATTTCGTGTGAATATACTATCCTTTATTTATTACTGAATCGGGGCGGTGGGTGGTACCCTACGCGATAAAGGAGCGTAGTTGAATCGTAAGATTCAACTGCAGTAAACTAACTAATACGAAAAATCTCTTTATCCCAAAAGACTTTCGTAGACTTTTTGTGCCATTGTTTTTTTAGTTTGAATGCTTTTTAAATGTTCGTTATTTTCTTCAAGCTCTTTTTTCCAGACTGTTATTTCTTCTAAAAAGCTATCTTCTTGCATTTCCACGGGCTTTTCTTTTTCTGTTTCAATTAATAATTCAAGTAAGCCGATATTTGTTTCATTTTCATTTATCGTTCTCAATATTTCAATTTCGGGAATTTCTGCTTCTTTTTCAATATAAATATCTTCCGTTTCGCATTGCGCTTTTACAAGATTTTCTTTTATTTCTTCAATTGTTTTATATTCTAATGCATCTGTAATGCGATTGAATAAGTATAGATACATTCTTTTATACAGATAACTTTCTTCAAACATTTCTGCATCTAACATAAGGAAATCCTCCTAAAAAACAAAAAGTGCGCAGCCGAAGCCACGCACGAAAAACGCAAGCTCCGATTGTTGCTACACAAATCGTACCAATACTACAAAAGCAAGGCAAAATAGAGCTGCATTTTTACCAAGATAAAAATACTGCTTGCTTTTTGTAGTGTATTCGATTTGTGTAGCAATATTAATTTACCATATATTTTGTTTTTTATCAAGAGAAAAAACCATACCTAATAGAGTGATTTTTAACGGTGACTTGAAAATACCCTGAACGGAACGGGCAAAAGCCACGTTCCGTTTGGGAGCAATTCGTTTGCCGTTATACGTTATTGTATGGGTGAGTTTATTTACACGGAACACCCTGAGGGTGTTCTCTACGGTTGTTCTTTTTTGGTATCTCTTAATGGTCAGTTTATTACATTTGAATCTAACGATTCAACTACGTTCCTTTGTCGCGTAGGGTACCACCCACCGCCCCGATTCAGTAATAAATAAAGGATAGTATATTCACACGAAATATACTATCCTTTAATTTTTAATTTATTGAAGGTCGGTCCCCCCTCCTTTTTACCTACGGTAAAAAAGAGGAATAGGCTATCGCAAATCTTCAATTGTTTACTCCTTGCGAAGCTTTACAATCGGCACGAAGTGCCCCTTAATTTGCCACTTGCCATTTCCCATTTGCAATTTGGCGAGCCAAGCGAGCTTATCAATCTTCCTGCTGTGCCTGTTTGATAACCTCATCCGGCACTGCTTCACCGTGTTTAACGAACATGATAAGAAGAATAGCTACACCGAACATAATCGGGCTATAGTAGAAGAGGGACATATATGTTCCCGAAAGCATTCTTATAAAGCCGTAAACGATAGGTGATGCAATCTGAGCTGAGAAGGTTGCTGTGTAGTAGTAGCCGGTGAAGGTACCAACCTTTTCAACACCGCCAATTTCAAGAACAAGGGGAAGAGTGTTAACGGTAATAAACATATTAGCCGCACCGCCGAGAACGAGAACGGGGTAAATAAGCACTCTGAGAATTTTTGTAACGCTGTCAACAGTTTCTGAAACTGCAGTAAGAGCAGTTGCAAAATCGTCAGTTTCTGCAGAAAGAACATTGTTTGCAACTGTAATAATTGCATCATAGATGCCGTCGCCTGCATTTTCAACAAGGTATTTGTCAAACTCTGCATAAGCACCGTTAACGTCTTTTGTTGCATCGTTCTTATATGCAAGGTAGCCTTCCATTGTAAGAACTTCGTCATCCTCAAGAGTTCTGCCCTCTGCCTGAGCTGCATCGCTAATCATACCGTTGTAGCCGTTGATGTTATCGTCAATTGCAATATAAGCGTTATTAACCTCAACGTAGTTTTTGATAGAAAGGTCTTTTCCGCCGAGCATACCGAGGAACACGCCGAAGAAGAAAACGAATGCAGCAAGGAATACTGAAAGACCTGCTAAAATTGTTTTCTTTCTACCGAATTTTTTACCCATTTTACCTGCGGGAAGAGCTGCTGCACCTGAGCATACGGCAAAGATGAGCATGATAATTGTTGCTTCCGAGGTAATCATATGAAGAATTTCCTGAGCAAAAAGTGAGAAGAAGGTTGTAATAGCGTTTGCCGCACAGAAGAGGAAGAAGAGTGTGCCAAGCATAAAGATAAGGCTCTTTCTTTCACCCTTTGAAAGCTTGATAGCTTTAAGGGCTGCTTTTTGAGCTTTAGCTTCTTCTTTAGCTGCTTTCTTTCTTGCTTTAGCGTCTGCATACTGATTCTGCTCGCCTTTAAGCTTGATGCTTGTATCCTGCTCTTTTACGAAGAAAAGAAGAACAAGCATACCGATTATCATAATAATTGAGCCGATAAAGAAAACGTAGGGGAATGAAAGAGTTTCATCCGCCTTGATTTCGGCTTTACTGTAGCCTGCAACGAGAGTACAAAGAGCGATACCGATAGTACCCGCTACCATACCAACTGCAGAGCCAAGACCGCCCATAAGATTGATAACTGCGTTACCCTCAGAACGAAGCTCGGGGGGAGTTAAATCGGGCATAAGGGCAACAACGGGGGCACGCCACAAGGACATTGAGAAAACGAAGAGAATAATAACAAACATTGTTATGGGTAATCTCATTTCGCCCTGAACGTTGAGCGCTACTATAGGAATCAACGTAAAGAGAACTGCCGAAATAGGTGCGCAGGACACGATAAAGGGTCTACGTTTACCGAGTTTTGAATGGCAGTTGTCGGATAACTTACCAAAGGTAGGCTGGAAAATAACACCGAAGATGTTATCAAAGGTCATTATAATACCGATGAATAATGGTACGAGAGTAAAGCCGCCACCTAAAGCAACCGTGCTTTCCCCCTGGGCCTCTGCGAATTTGCCAATCCAAGGGATAGCATTGCCGAGAGCCTGACTGAGATGAGTAACCCAATCACTCTCTGAAAGAATTCTGTTAAGAATTTTTGTAATATAAGGGTCGTAAATTGCCCAAGCAATTGACGTTGCAAGGAAACCGAAACCCGTAAGTATAGTCTTTTTATAATCGAGTTTCATTTTTTTCTCTTCCAAAATAAGTCCTCCTTTTACCGCTTTTATAGCCTACGAGAGTTGAACACCGTACGAGGTTCGACTCCCGTTGGCTACAATCGATTTTTACACAAGTCTAATTGTATCACATTATTCCAAAAATTCCAACGAAAATAACAAACTGCGATATTTTTTGGAATATTCCATAAATACCGCAGTTGATTTTTGTGTATTATTTTTTAAATCATTTCTGTTGCTTGCTTCTGTAGCTTTCTGCTTCCCAGTTTACAATGAAATCCGTAAGCTCGGGAGTCATAGGTCTTGCACCGCCGAAATACTGAGAGTATTTAAAAATTTTCATACCGTCGTTAAAAAGAGCTGCCGCATTGCTGCTGCCCTTTTCAGAATAATCTACCGCATAAAGACCGCAATCCTTAACGAGTAAAACCTTCGGTAAAAAGCCGTTTTCATCTTTGTATTTTTCAACCTTTTCCTTGATTTCACCGATTTTCTCAATATAAACGGGGTAAGGCTTACAGTAAACTATCTGATCGGGGTTAAAGGGCAAATAGATTTTATTGAAGTCCTCTTCACTTTTAGCAAATTCAAGTGACGTTGCGGAGGGCTCATACGTAATAACACTATCCTCACCGAAAACGTCGCACATTTCATTGAAAATATCTCTCCCCTTTTCGCCGTCAAAATCGCCTATTGAAAAATCAGGCTCTTCCTCTATGCAGCCTCTGAGCTTTGCCATAACCGAATAAAGCTTGTCGCCAAGACCCTCGGTTGTGTTATCGGCAATAAAAATACCGTGGTTTGCAAGTAAAAGCATATCTGCATCCTTGCCTGTTTTTTCTTTATGCTCTTTTAAAGTATCGTAGCAGATTTTTGCAAGAATATAACCGGGCTTGCAGGGCTCTATCCATAAAACGTCGTCACCGAAAAGCTCTTTTGCCTTTTCTTTTCCGCCTAAAGCACAGGAAAGACCATTTACAAGAGTGGGGTGTAAATGCAAAACGTAGGTATAAGCGAAAAGAGAGTGAAGAGTTGTTTCAACGCTTGGTCTTTTTTCTTCTTGGTCGGGGAGCTTTGCTGCCATCAAATCGGCAAGAGAAAGTGCTTCACGCTCTTTATCGTTATCGGGATAGTTTTTTGTAAAAATTTCTGCAATTTTGCTTCTATCCATTCTAACGAAGCCGTCGGGGGTAATAGTTGAAAGGCTTGTACCCGAGCCCTTGATATACATAACGTTGCCCTCTTTTGCGGAGGTGTTACCGCCACCCGCAAGCACAAGCTCCTCGTTACTACCGTAAAAATTTGAAAATTCTGTAAGCTTATCAATAATCATTTTCGTTCCCTCTTTATAATCTATAAAAAATCAAATGTGGTCGGGATATCTTTCAACTGAAAGCTTTCCGTCACAAACTGTCATTTTTGCAATTCTTGCGTTTCTTCTGTCACCTGAAAGACCGTCTGCCTCGGTATTTCTTGCGTGATAAACCACGTAATACTGACCGTCCTCTTTAATGACGCTGTTATGACCTGTGCCCTCTTCCCAATCGTTGCTTCTGAGAAGCGGAGCGTATGTATTATCGTCAGGCATCTTTTGGAATTTAACCTTTGTTAAATCCTGTTCTGTGGTTTTTGCGGCGGCATAGCCTACGAAATAAGTTTCATCCTCATATCTTCCGCCACTGTACATAATATACTGCCATTCGCCCTCTTGAAACCAATACGCACCCTCGATTGTGTGCCAATGCTGACCCTCTTTGTAGCGGTTGCGACAGAAAATTTCTTCGTCAATTGATGCTTTAATTACGGGCACGGGCTCACCTACGGGGGTGTAGGGGTCTGCCATTTTCTGAACAACTATATACGTGCCTATTCTTTCACCCTCAAAGGTGTTAGGCGAATAGAAAAGGAAAAGTCCTGCATCAGTTTTTACAATATGAGAATCGATTGAAAATGGCATTAAAATAGGCTTTGCTTCCGAAAAAGGTCCTAAGGGGTTTTCGCTTTCTATAACGTGCATTGTCTGATGATGACCGCCTTGGTCGGGCTCAACGTCGTAATATTCAAAGGAAAAATATACGTAGAATTTGCCCTCGTGGAAAATCACAGAGGGTGCCCAGAAGCTATCCTTACCCTCAATAGTAAAAATTCTGCCTTCAAATTTCCAATCACCTAAAAGAGTATCGCAGGAATGAGCGTATATTCCGTCATCACCAGTTGTGTAAATATAAAACTTACCATCGTGCTTGAGAATATAAGGGTCTGCCTGACCAACGTAATTTTCTTTATCAATTTTTAAAAGCTGCATAATTATCTCCTTTTTCCCGAATTTTTAGGTTTAGAGCTACCGCCTCTGCGAGAGGTGTTATTTCTTTTTTGATTACTGTTATTTTTCTTTTTTGCCTGCTCAACTCTATCTTTATATGAGGGCTTCACAAGGCATTTTTTATCATAGCCGATTAAATCTTCTCTGTGGCACATTCTAAGAGCAGTCCTTACAAGGTCTGCATTTTTCGGGTCGCCACATTGTAAGAGAGCTCTTTGCATTCTCTTTTCATCAGCAGATTTCGGCACGTAAACCGTTTTCATTGTAAACGGATCAAGTCTGGTGTAAAACATAACCGTTGAAGCTGTACCGGGTGTGGGATAGAAATCCTGCACTTGCTCGGGATTATAATTCCAGCGTTTTATAAATTCCGCAAGCTTTACCGCATCTGAAAGGGTACTTCCGGGGTGGCTCGACATAAGGTAAGGCACAAGATATTGCTCCATACCGAAGCTTTTTGTTAATTCAAAATATCTGTCCTTAAATTTTTCGTAAACCTTAAAATCGGGCTTACCCATAAGGCGAAGCACGTTACCCGAGCAATGCTCGGGGGCAACCTTAAGCTGACCGCTTACGTGGTCCTTAACAAGCTTTTTGAAAAATGCATTTCCCGAGGGTGATTTATCTGCATTAAGATAATCGTAACGAATACCTGAGCGAATAAACACCTTTTTAATTTTCGGTAAATCTTCAATTCGGGAAAGAAGCTCAATATATTCGCTATGGTCTGCCTTTAAATTCTTACAAGGCTCGGGAGCAAGACATTTTCTTTCTGCACAAACACCGCTTTTCAACTGCTTATCGCAAGCGGGATAACGGAAGTTTGCGGTAGGTCCTCCAACGTCGTTGATATATCCCTTGAAATCGGGCTCTTGTGTAAGAATTTTTGCTTCTTCAACTACACTTTCAATACTTCTTGAACGAACGCTTCTGCCTTGATGAAATGCAAGGGCACAGAAATTACAACCGCCGAAGCATCCTCTGTTATGAGTAAGAGAAAACTGTACCTCTTTAATTGCAGGTACGCCCCCCTGCTTTTCATATGAGGGGTGATAATTCCTCATAAACGGAAGAGCATACACCTTGTCAAGCTCTTCTCTTTCAAGTGGTGGCATCGGTGGATTCTGCACAAGCATTTTATCACCGTAATATTCAACGAGAGCCTTGCCGTAGGCACTATCCTGATTTTTATACTGAACGGAAAAAGCCTTCGCATAATACTCTTTATCTGATTTAAGTCTTTCGAAATCCCATTCACCTGCGGTATCAAAGTGAATTTTATCACCTTTTTCACCTAACCAAGCCGTACCTCTTACGTCGCGAATTTTAGAAATCGGTACACCCTTATCAAGAAGGGACGCAATTTTTCTTATAATATTTTCACCCATACCGTAGGTAAGAATATCCGCACCCGAGGAAACGAGAACGCTTTCTAAAACCTTATCATCCCAATAATCGTAATGGGCAAATCTACGAAGAGAAGCCTCAAGACCGCCGATAATTATAGCGGTGTCAGGGTAAGCCTCTCTTATAAGACGGCAATAAACGTCGGTTGCTCTGTCGGGACGAAGGCCGAATTTTCCGCCGGGTGAATAGTAATCGTAATTTCTTTTACGTTTAGCAACGGAATAATGGGCAACCATTGAGTCGATATTACCTGCGGAAACTAAAAAACCAAGACGAGGCTTTCCGAAACGCTTAAAATCCTCGCAGTTATTGAACTTGGGCTGTGAAAGAAACGCAACGTTAAACCCTTGCTCTTCAAGAACTCGGGTTATAATAGCCGCACCGAAAGAGGGGTGGTCAACGTAAGCATCACCGCAGACGTAAACGAAATCGGCTTCTGCCCAGCCTCTTTCCTGCATTTCTTTTAAATTTATCGGTAAAAAGCTTTTACCCATCATAAAAAGTCACCTTAATATATTAAATGTTATTAATTTTTCGGATAATATCGGGGATTTCCGCCACCGTTTCAACCTGTAGCTCGGGCTTTTCAATTTCGGGGAAAATCCATGTGCCCGTAGTTTTAACCCAAACGGGAATACATCCTGCTTTTCTTGAGCCGTCAACGTCAAATTTCGGGTGGTCACCGATAAACATCATCTCTTCGGGCTTTATGCCGAGATAATCGGTCATCATCAAAAATATTTCCTTATCAGGCTTTCTGTAAGGTGTATCACCGCTTATTATAACGTAGTCGAAGGCATCGGTTAAATCAAGCATTTTAAGCTTTTTGTTCTGAACCTCGCTTTCGCTGTTTGTAATAAGACCGATTTTAAGCCCCATAGATTTAAGTTCATTTATAGTAGGGATTGCAAAAGGGTATTTTACGGCAATTTCTTTGAATTTTGAAATTACAAAATCTTCATATTCTTGATATTCGGGAATTTCTGCAAAAACGCCTTGATTACAAAGGTAAGCAAAGATTTTAGTCCACCCGATATGAACGAAATTTTTATCTGCCCAAGAAAGATTTTCGTAAATGAAATCGTCCGTTATTCCCTCAGCTATTTTAAATCTGTCTTTAAAAAACGGCACTATCTTTTTAAGGGTTTCATACCTATCAAATAAAGTATGGTCAAGGTCAAAAACCGCCGCTTTTATCATAAAATCACTCCGAAAACAAAATACACAGTAATTGTAGCATAATACACCCGCGTTTTCAACTGTAGTAATTTGTAAAAAAGGCTTTCTTGCATTATTCTTTTAAGAATGATATATTGAAATAAACTATTCTCAAGGGGTGATTTTTTGAAAACACAGCTACAAGAAAAGCTTTTTGAGCTTCAGGATATTGAATATAAAAATTTTCACTCAAAGCTTATGCCTACGGTAGACCCCGACACGATTATCGGCATAAGAACACCCGTTTTGAGAAAATTCAGTAATGAGTTTAACAAAACATCCGAGGCAAATGCTTTTCTAAAAGACCTTCCCCACAAATATTACGAAGAGAATAATCTTCACGCGTTTTTGCTTGAAAAAATAACCGATTACGACACTCTTATAAAAGAATTGAACATTTTTCTCCCCTTTGCAGATAACTGGGCAACCTGCGATATGATGAAGCCGAAATGCTTTAAGAAAAACAAAGACCACCTTATTATTGATATAAAAAGGTGGCTGAAATCTGAATATTTTTACGAGGTAAGATTCGGTATAGTTTGCCTTATGACTCATTTCCTTGACGATGAGTTTAAGGAAAGCTATTTAGATTTAATCGTTGATATTAAAAGCGACGAATATTATATAAATATGGCTCGTGCCTGGTTTTTCGCAACCGCACTTACAAAGCAGTATGCCTCTACTGTCACGATTTTTGAAGATAAATCTCTCGACAAATGGACTCACAATAAATCAATTCAAAAGGCTTGCGAGAGTTATAGGGTGGCGGAAGAGAAGAAAGAAAACTTAAGAAAGTTAAAGAGATAAAAAATTAACTTTTTGCGAAACTTTCATCCCTGTACACCGTAGGTGTATAGGGAGGGGGACCGACGCCGTCAGGCGTTGGTGGTGGGTAGTTCTCTTACTCATAAAGTTTATTCAAATATAGCAAAAGACAAAAAGTTAAAGGATAGTATATTCAGCCGATATACTATCCTTTTTCATATTATTTAATTTTTATTTAGATATCAAAACTCAATTCTTATGCTAAACCTAAGACGTAAGTGAACTACCCACCACCAAAAGCAAAGCTTTTGGTCCCCCTCCCTATTGGGCAAAGCCCAACAGGGATGAAAAGCTTCGCAAATTTACAATTTATTGCTCCCTGCGAAGCATCTGGCGACTGGTGACTGGCGACTTTGCAATCGCTTCGCAAACCCTTGCTTTTTCATTCCTCACTCCACACTCCTCACTCGCGAACGAAGCGAGCTTAAAATCCCGACTTCTCAAAAATCTCCTTCATTTTTTCTACGCTTTCTTTATCGTAGTTTTTCATTTGCTCTCGTTTATTTTTAACTATATCATTTTTTGAGAAGGTATAGGTTACGGCTCTTATAACCCAGAAAAGCGGTAACAAAAACGGCAATTTTTTAAGAATTGGGTATCTTAAAGACATATGCTTATAATCGGGAAAAAGTGTTTTTAGCATTCCCGTTGCCTTTGACTCGTCTGAAAGTGCTGCAGCGGCTGCCGCCTCGGCATTTTCAACGGGTGCACCGAAAACGATATAGTTTTCCATAAGAAGAAGGTTTTCGTCTAACTCTTCATCTGTAAAAATTTTATCGCAAAGGGTCATTATATTCTTTGCGAATTTACCTATACCGATAGCCTCAAACTGCTCTTCAATATAGTTAAAATCAAGCTCGTCAGACTTATGCTTTTTAAGTAAAAACAAATCCATCATAGGTCTGAAGCAAGCACCTGCGATGGTGTAATGCTCAGCAAGGTGAGCGAGGGTATAAACGTATAAATCGTTAAACGTCATTTTGTATTCTGTTTCACCGCATTTTTCAGTCTTTTCCCATACGTCGAGGAAATAATTGTGCATAAAATAGTCTTCAACAAAGAGCATTTTGTGAAGCTCAATCGTTAAAACAGGCTTTTTAATAAGGACTATATCCTTGCCGTTATCCATTTCTTGAATAAAACCGCGGGAAAGTATAATTTCTTTTCCTTTTTGCATATCCTCTTCATGCACTAAAATATCCATATCAACCATAAATCTCATATCTGCCTGAGGATACAAGGCTTTAAGATGTGACCCTTTTAAAAGCATAAAGGAGATTTTATTTTCAGTAAAGGTTTTTCTTATAAAATCCACCTCGTCGGACTGTGCCGACTCTCTGAAGCCACAAACAAGACGTGACTGCTTAAGCTTTTTAAAAATTTCATCAGGGAAGGTAACCGCACCGTTCTCTGCGGCAAGGCAAAGTATATTCTGAACTGAATTTCTGACGCATAAAGCGTATAACTTTTTTATATCAACGTCTTCAGGGCATAGGGGAAGAGGCAGGCCGCAAATAGATGCACCCACCAGCTTTAAAAAATATTTTTTTGTAGTCATTGTATTACTCATAAAAACCCCTGAAAAAAGAAATTTACAAATAGTATTTTACTAACTGGAAAACAATATGTCAAGGCAGTAATATTTTCAAAAAATTGCGTAATATATTGAAAAATTTTTCAAAGAGTAATACTATAATATCAGTTTTAAACCTACTTAGAAAGAAGGAACGGGAAACCGACTAAAATGATAATAGATTTTCACACTCACGCATTCCCCGAAAAAATTGCCGAAAAAGCGATGACTAATTTAAGCTATGCTTCGGGCGGTCTTATACCGCAGACAAACGGTACGATTGCTTCTTTAAAGGAATTAATGAAAAAAGACGGCGTTGACAAAAGTGTCGCTCTCGCAATTGCCACAAACGAAAAACAGCAAACAGCCGTTAACGATTTTATTGCTGCCTGCGAATGCGACGAAATCATCCCATTCGGCTCAGTTTTCCCCTTTGCTGAAAACGCATTAGAGGAATTAGAAAGAATTAAGTCTTTAGGCTTAAAGGGCATTAAGCTTCACCCCGAATATCAACAGTTTTTCGTTGATGACGAAAAAATGAAGCCTCTTTACAAAAAAATATCCGATTTAGGGCTTATCGTTCTTTTTCACGCAGGCGAGGACATAGGCTACCCTGCACCTTATCACGCAACACCCGAAAGATTAAGAAAAGCAGCAAAATGGATAGAGTCACCTATGGTCTGCGCCCATTGGGGATCTCAAGGGTTAGGTGAAGATGTTTTAAAATATCTTTGCGATATACCCGTTTATTTTGATACCGCATTCGGCTACGGCACGATGCCTAAAGACAGAGCATTAAGAATTTTAGATAAAAAAGGTGTAGATAAAATGCTTTTCGGGTCTGACTGCCCTTGGCACGCACCCTCTTGGGAAATAAGCATGATAGAAACCTTGGGGCTTTCTGAAAGCGAAAAAGAAAAAATTTATCATAAAAACGCAGAAATGCTTTTAAACATTTGACAAATGTATTAAAGAATTATTAAAAGTTTTAGCTTTTGTTGACTTACTATTTTATAAATGATAAAATTATTTCAATAAAAGGATGGTGGAAAATATGAAAGAAAGAAAATTATATAAAATTGAACACGGCAAAAAAATTGCAGGTGTATGTGCAGGTATTGCAAAGTTTTTAAATATCGACGTTACTATTATTCGTCTTGCATGGGTGCTTTTCACTCTCGCAGGCGGTTGCGGTCTTATAGCATATATTATCGCAGCCCTCGTTATGCCAAACGAGGAAGACGTTGTTATTCCTTACGTAGCAGAAGAACCCAAGGTTACAACGGAAGAGTAATGTGCAATATGTTCGCTAATGAATGATGAATAATGAAAATTGAATAACGAATAATTAAGGGTCTGCGACGCAATTATAAATGCTATCGCAGACCTGTTGTTTTTGTATTTAATTAAATTGTAGCGATAGCTTTGCCTCCCTGTGCGAAGCATAGGGAGGGGGACCATTGCCAACGGCAATGGTGGAGGGTAGTTCACTATCGTCTTAGGTTTATTTTCAATGATGCTAATGTTGCATTTGAAAAATGATAATTGTAATCTTT
>JAZROI010000020.1:0-36157 GCA_045648585.1 Acutalibacteraceae bacterium | reverse complement strand
AGTATTGCGAAGTGAATAACGAGCAAGACGACTATATTGCAACCGGTTGACCCTTCTTCGATATATTAAAAGTTAACAGACAGTATATTCCGTGTGATATACTGTCTGTTATTTGTTTATTAATTCGGAACGGTGGTGGGTAGTTCTCTTCCGTCTCAGGTTTATTTTTTATAATAATAAAATTCATATATATCGAATGATAATTATAATTTTTTATCCTCATAAACCTAACGAGTAAGAGAAGTACCCACCACCATTGCCGTTGGCAATGGTCCCCCTCCCTATGCTTCGCACAGGGAGGTAAGGCTTCGCATTTTATCCATATATCTCCGGTGCTTTGAGGATACCTGTTGTTCTTAAAACGTATTCGTAGCTCCAGTTTATACCCTCACTTCTCCAAGCGTCAGGACCATGCCAGCTCTCCTTAACGTCAACAAGGTGAATGGGTCCCATTGAGTTGTAGCGGTGAATAAAAAGCTTAACACCTAAAATATGTTCACCGTCGGTAACGTCTTTTATTTCGAGCTCATAAGGCGGGTAAATTATATTACCCTTCTTTTCACCGTCGAGCTCAACGCTTATAAGTGCTCCGCGATAGTCAGATGCGCAAACCTTAATTTTTCCGTTTTCTGCTTTTACGGGTATTTTGTAGGTAATAGCACCGCTGTAGAAGGGAAGACCCTGTGAAAGAATTGAGCCAAAGGCAAGCTTTTCAGGAAGAGCAGTTATTGAGGCAAATCTACCAACCATCTTAACACCGAAATATCCGAGGATATATACTGACTCAAGGTTTGCAGAAGGTCCAAAGGGATAAGTTACCTCTAAAACATTTTCACCTTTTTTGATATCGGGTAATGCTACCTTAAAGATTGAAATATCAACGTAAGTGCCCTTGATTTCTGACGGTACTTTTTCGCCGTTGAAAACGATCTCTGCATCCTTTGCATCTTCAAGAGCAAGGAAAGCACCACTATAATCGATATCACTATTAAAGGTGTATTTGAGGGTTACCTTGCTTACGTTAGGCTGTTCGCCGTAAACCCAAGGCTGAACAACGGCTCCCCCTCTTTCCTCAAGACCTAATCTTTCACGGCAGATATTGTCAAGACGAAGAATTTCTTCTACAGGTGAAAACTCTTCTTCACCCTCTATTTTGAATTCTGCCATATCAAGAAGAAGTATATTTTCCTCCGAAAGCTCGTAATCAACAAGTCCGGGAGTAACAATTGCCTGAGCATCATTTTCATCGTTCTTTTCAGCGGACTCTACCTCACCCGCTTTAACGAGCTTGAAAAGCCTTGAATCGTAACCGTAAATGTGTTCATCGATAACTGTTTTGCCGTTTTCGATTGTGAATACAGCAGGGTAAATTTCACCGTTTTGGGTATCGTAGGTCAATACTGAATATTCACCCTCTACGGTTATCTTTATGTAATCACCACGTTCAACGTCCTTGTTATAAGGCTCCTTATCATAGCAAACGAAAAGCCATTTACAATCTTCATCCTGACGAAGCTGATATATAAGATTATCGGTAAGCGTACCGTCGTAAGAACGGATAGTAATGGTTCTGTCGTTATCCATAGCAGTAATTACTGCAGAATGGGTATAGTCTGCCTTTTCGGAAATATTATATAACTCTTTACCTCTTGAGCTTTCAACTGCATCGCAAAGTGCAGGAGCTTCACCCAAGAAAAGAAGTCTGCCGCCGTTTTTGCGGAATTCTTCAAGTCTTTCAAGAGTAGAAGAACGAAGGGTTTCGCAACCGGGAACGATAATTGTATCGTATTCCATTTTGCCCACCTTTAAGGGTGCAGTACCCTTTTCGCAAAGAGTGGGTAAAAGTGATTCTGAAATAAAGTCAAAATCAATGCTACCCTCAAGAAGCCACTTTGTAAGGTCAAGGAATTTTTCGTCAATACCGTCGCGGAAAATGTTAGATTTATCGTTGGGTCCCCAATGAAGCCAGAAGCTTTCAACGGGGTGAATAACGCCAACCTTAACTACGGGCTTACCTCTTGTAAGAGCAGTATTAACTCTTGCAAAATGGTCTTCAATAGCATTGTATTCCTTATACCAGGGTGACTGATATGAAATAGATGCAGGGTAATCTCGCTTTGCTTCACCCGCCATAGCGTACCAGGAAAGATGGGGAACTCTTATGGTAATACCTAAAGCCGCTTGCCAGTCGCCCTGATGCTTATAGGTTCTGAAATCGCAATCCCAACCGGTAACGCCGTAAAGCTCTGAAAGAACACCCTCGTAGCCAAATTGGTGTGCCGCAGACTGTGCCTGCTTCGCGGTTGTATATTCGTGACTGTTACAAAGCAAATCTATACCGGGAAGACGGAAGCTTCTGTAAGACCTCATAGCTTCACCTAAAGCGGCGGTTTGGCTATGTAAGGTAGGCTCTTCCATCATATGACCTGTAAGAGCGATTCCGTTTTCTTCACACCATCCGCCTACTGTATCTGCAAATGACTGTGCAAACAATTCGGCAATAAAATCGTGGTAACGGTAACGGTGAATTGAGGGTGCACTCTTCGGTAAATCCCAGAAAATTTCGGGAAGTGTTTCAAAAATATCTGCACCGTAAGCCTTTTCGTAAAGCTCGGGAACCTTATCCGTCCAGGGCATAAAAACGTCATCTTTATCAAATGAATTTTCAAAGACCTGTTTTCTTGTAAACTGAGGCTCGTCTGTGAAAATAGCAGGAACGGTTTTATCAAACTCGTAACCAACTTTTTCAGCATATTTTTTATGAGTTACCTCAATAAATCTTTCGATAGCCTCTTTATTGAGAGTGTCAACGTAGGTCTGGTCGTTATGCCAGCTATTATTGCTGTAAACCTCTAAAAGAGCATACCATTTTGTGCCTTCTGCTTCGTCGTCTTTATCAATTCTTTTGTATGATTTAAGGTAGCCGTCCTTATCAAGAATAACGTCATAACAAGCAAGCAAACTGCCGTTTTCACTTCTTGAAGCCTCTGAACGAGATTTATCACCTATACGGTATGCCGCAGCATTTAACTTTGTTGTAAAAAGAAGGCTTCTTGCTCTGTATTTTTCATCGCAGGTAACAAGACCACCCGCCGCACCTGAGGGCCATCTGTCTTCATCGTAAAGCCAGGCAAGCATATCCTCTTTCTTTGCTTTTTCTACGCAGTCTTTAACAAGCTCCATATATTCGTCGCTTAAATATTTGTTTTTAAGACCTGTTCTTACGTGCATATGAAAGCCGCCAAGACCCATTTCCTTGAAAACGTCAATCTGTCTTTGAAGCTCCTCGGATGTGAGCATATTATTCCAAGCCCAGAAGGGTGTGCCTCTGTATTCGCTTGTAGGATTTTTAAATAACTCATCGTTTAACGATGGGGTTGAATTCTTTTTATAAAGCATAATGACCTCCTAAAAATTAAGGATAAATAAATTTTAGCATAGCAAACAAGCAAAATCAACATACATAACAAATAAATAACTCTTGAAATGGTATATTTTGTATGATATTATTAACATGTATAGTGTGTTTTTACTAATTATTTGATGGAGGTAAGGTATGAAATACGCAGAACTCATTAAACAAATGACTCTTGAAGAGAAGGCAAGCTTCTGTTCAGGTCTTGACTACTGGCACACAGTAGGTATTGAAAAATTAGGTATTCCCGTTGTTATGTGGACTGACGGCCCTCACGGTATCAGAAAGCGTGCTGAAAAAATGGATAAGGAGCAGGCAACAAGCCTTAAAGGTGTTCCCGCTATCTGCTATCCTACAGCCGCTACAACCGCTTGCTCATGGGACCCCGACCTTATTTATGAAATGGGTGTTCTTCTCGGTGAAGAATGTCTTAAAGAGCAGGTTAGCGTTCTTTTAGGACCCGGTACAAATATCAAGCGTTCTCCCCTTTGCGGAAGAAACTTTGAATACTTCTCTGAAGACCCCTACCTTGCAGGTGAAATTTCAGCTGCATTCGTAAACGGTGTTCAGTCAAAGGGTATCGGTACTTCTCTCAAGCACTTTGCAGGTAACAACCAGGAAACAAGACGTATGACCTGCGATAGCGTTATTGACGAACGTGCATTAAGAGAAATTTATCTTACTTCTTTCGAAAAAACAGTTAAACAGGCTCAGCCCTGGACAATAATGAACGCTTACAACCGTCTTAACGGTACATATTGCGCAGAAAACAAATGGCTCCTTACAGACGTTCTTCGTGACGAATGGGGCTACGAGGGTATGATTGTTACTGACTGGGGTGCAGAAAACGACCGAGTTGCAGGTCTTTTAGCAGGTCAGGAGCTTGAAATGCCTACCTCAAACGGTCTTGGTAACGCTCAGATTGTTGAAGCAGTTAAGGACGGCAGAATTCCTGAGGAATTCCTCGATAAAATGGTTGATAACGTTCTTCACGTTATTATGCGTGCAAAGAATGTCCTTGGCGACTATACATACGATAAAGATGCTCACCACAAGAAAGCCCGCGAAATTGCTTCTCAGTGTATGGTGCTTCTTAAAAACGAAGGAAATATTCTTCCTCTTAAAAAGGATGCAAACGTTGCAGTTATCGGTGAAATGGCTAAAAAGCCCCGTTATCAGGGCGCAGGCTCTTCACTTGTTAACGCTATCAAGGTTGATTGCGCTTACGATGAAATCGTTGCTAAGGGTGCAAAGGTTACTTATGCTCCCGGTTACTCAACTGCAAAGAAAAACAAAATTTCTGATGATGCATTTATTGCAGAAGCAGTTGCAGCAGCAAAGGGTAAGGATGCAGTAGTTCTCTTCATCGGTCTTACAGAAGAGTTCGAGTCAGAGGGCTTCGACCGTCGTCATCTTGGTATTCCCCCTCTTCACATCAAGCTTGTTGAAGCAGTTAGCGCAGTAAACGAAAACGTTATCGTTGCTCTTTCAGGCGGTTCTGCAGTTGAAATGCCTTGGGCAGATAAGGCAAAGGGTATTCTCAACCTCGTTCTCGGCGGTGAGGCTTCAGGCAGTGCGGCTGCTGATATTCTCTTCGGTGACGTTAACCCCTCAGGTAAGCTCGCTGAAACATATCCTCTTGCCCTCAGCGACAACCCCTCTTACAACTATTACCCCGGTTACACCGCTTCAGTTGAATACAAGGAAAGCGTATTCGTTGGCTACAGATACTATGACACAGCAGAGAAAAACGTTCTCTTCCCCTTCGGCTACGGTCTTTCATATTCTAACTTCGAATATTCCGACATTAAGCTTTCAGCTGATTCAATTAAAGATACTGACAAGGTAACAGTTTCTTTCAAGATTAAAAACGTAAGCGATGTTGACGGTGCAGAGGTTGCTCAGGTTTACGTAACCGACAACGAAAGCACAATCTTCAGACCCAAGCAGGAGCTTAAGGGCTTCAAGAAGGTATTCCTTAAAGCAGGCGAAGAAAAAGAGATTTCAATTGAGCTTGACAAACGCTCATTTGCTTACTACAACGTAAATATCCACGATTGGCACGTTGAAAGCGGTAAATTTACAATTAACGTTGGTGCTTCAAGCCGTGATATTAAGCTCACAGCAGAGCTTAACGTTGAATCAACAGTTGAAGCAGTAATTCCCGATTACAGAGCAACAGCAGCTAAATATTACACAGCTGATATTATGGATATCACAGACGAGGAATTCGTTTCCGTTCTCGGCAGAGCTCTTCCCCCTCGCGAAATTAAGGCATACCCAAATCTTACACTTGTTAACACAATTGAAGATTCAGCAGCAGGTAAAAACGGTGCTAAAATCGTTGGCCTTATCAAAAAGCTTGTTGGCGAAAGCAGCATGGCTTCAGGTATCGCTTTGCAGTTACCTATCAAAAACCTTATCTCAATGAGCTTCGGTATTTTCAGTCCTAAAATGGCTGAACAGCTTCTCGACATTCTTAACGACAAGAAGCCTCTTGTAAGAGGTGTTACAGTTATGATTGTTAAAGCAATCCCCTCAGTTATCAAAGGCATCCCGAATCTTATGAAGATTTAAAACAACGTATACTTAATACGAAAGCACCCCGACAGATTTCAAGGTCTGTCGGGGTGATGTTTTTTATCATTGGTTTATTTATTGTGTGCCTTCAAATTTTTATAACGTTTTGTAACCTAATCTTCCTTTACAGTTTTATTTATGTACACCGCATACAAAACGGGAACTATCATTAAAAACACGGGTACAACGTAAAGAGAAAGCTTGTTTTCTACGTTGAATATTGAAAGTGAGTTGTTAACGGAATGAGCGATTATGCATGGCACAAGGGATTTGCTTTTATAGAATATAATCACAAAAAGATAGCCAATTGCCGTAGCATAGCCTATTTGCAATAAGGTTGGCAAAACTTCTGCACCGTTAAATAAATTAATGATATGTCCTATACCGAATGTAATTGTACTGACTGCTATTGCAAGCTTTACGTTATCCTTTGCCATCATTTTAAATAAAAAGCCTCTGAAAACGACTTCCTCTATAAAGCCCACGTTCAGCATAATAATCGTGTGAAACATTATTTCACTGTAGCTGTGATTTATATTGATTCCGTTCCATATATTTACTGAAACAATCAATATCAAGGGTATGAAAAACAAATACTTTTTCGGCTCTTTCACCTTTTTTAAGCCGTAATATGAAGTTCTTTTTAAGCATATCATCAAAGCTATCAGCCCAAGCGATAAAGCAGTATTGACAATAGCCGTTCTGTAATCGTTGGAGCCGAAGCTCTGTAAGCACAATGAGTTTGTTACAAGATATAAAACAATCAGAAATATGCAAAAAAACGTTTCATATTTTTCAAAGATTTTTTTCATATTATGCTCCCGATAAATTCTGCTTTTCGAAATTTTCTATCACTTTATAACACTGTAAACTAAAGCCTTTTCGCTTATTGGATTTTCTGAATATTCCAAAGCTGATAAATATTTCTCTTTTGCAGAGTTAAAAGTGGTTTCGTTACAGGTATAAAGGGTTGCGAGAATATCGCCCTTTGCGATTCTATCACCTGTTTTTTTATTAAGCACAATGCCTGCACTCATATCTATTATATCTTCTTTTGTTGCTCTGCCTGCACCAAGAATAACGGACGCTATGCCGATGCTTTCTGCATCCATTTTTGAAATATAACCATCGTTTTCGGCTTTGATTTCAAATTCATAGGTTGCTTTTGGGAAAAGCTCGGTATTTTCAAGCCATTCTTTTTCTCCGCCCTGCGAAGCTATCCATTCCTTGAATTTTTCGAAAGCCTTGCCTGATGCTAAAGCATCCTCGCATAAGCCTCTTGCTTCGCTTTCTGATATTTTTTCACAAAGAGAAACTATTTGAGAAGCAAGAGTAAGGCAAACCTCTTTTAAATCCTCAGGGCCGTTGCCCTTTAAGACCTCAATAGCCTCGATAACCTCAAGAGAGTTACCGATATTTTTACCTAACGGTCTTTCCATATTTGTAATGACCGCCGCCATATTTCTACCGCAATTTTTACCTATTTTTACCATTTCGGTCGCAAGCACTTCCGCCTCCTCGGCGGTTTTCATAAATGCACCCGAGCCGTATTTAACGTCTAAAACTATCGTATGTGACCCTGCGGCAAGTTTTTTTGACATAATGCTTGATGCGATAAGAGGTATACTGTCAACCGTTGCGGTAACGTCACGCAAAGCATAAAGTTTTTTATCGGCGGGGGTTAGATTACCCGACTGACCTACAACCGCCACACCGTTTTTCTCAACCTGATTAAAAAATTCTTCGGGTGAAAGCTCAACGTTAAAGCCTTTTATACTTTCAAGCTTATCAACGGTGCCACCAGTATGGCCTAAACCTCTGCCACTCATTTTTGCCATTACGCAACCTAAAGAGGCAACAATAGGGGCTACAATAAGAGTAGTTTTGTCACCTACACCGCCTGTACTGTGCTTGTCAACGGTTTTATCTCCGAAGCGGGATAAATCAACCGTATCACCTGAATTCGCCATAGCGAGTGTAAGATTTGCCGTTTCTTTTTCGGTCATACCCTTAAAGAATATTGCCATACAAAGTGCAGATGCCTGATAATCGTAAATTGAGCCGTTAACGTAGCCGTTTATGAAAAACTCAATTTCTTCCTTTGAAAGCTCAAAGCCATCTCTTTTTTTCTTTATAATATCGTAAATTCGCATAATTTTACCTCAAAGTAGATTATTGTACGTTTTCGGGTGAGAAGGAAAGCGGTAATAAATCTTTTAAAGTTACTTTTTTGAATTTATCCTTTGTTTCGCCTAAAAGGATTTCGAAATCATCATTGCAAAACTCTCTTAACACTTGTCTGCAAACTCCGCAAGGGGCAAATATACCGTTGATTTCACCGTTTTTACCACCTACAACCGCAATTTTAAGAAAATCTCTTTCGCCCTCGGAAACGGCTTTAAAAACCGCAACTCTTTCCGCACAAACGGTAGGTCCGAAAGCGGCATTTTCAATATTTGTTCCCGTAAAAAGCTTACCGTTTTTTGTAAGAAGAGCCGCACCTACCTTACAGCTTGAATAAGGTGAATATGAATTCTCCATAGCCTTTACGGCTTCAAAATAAAGCTCTTTATCTGTCATCTTTCTACCTCAAATTTTACTTTCAAGCATATTTTCAACACACTGTGAAATATAATCGTAACCGTTTATTGTGCCGAGATTTTCCGCTTCAATATTTTCAGCGTAAACTAAAAACGGCACACATTCTCTTGAATGGTCTGTGCCTCGAAAACCCGGGTCGCAGCCGTGGTCTGCGGTAATCATAAGCACGTCGTCACTATTCATATTTTCAATAAAGCCCTTAAGCCATCTATCAAACTCGGTCAATGCATTTGCGTAGCCGTCAATATCGTTTCTATGGCCGTAAAGCATATCAAAATCAACAAGATTTACAAAGCAAAGACCGTTGAAAGCTTTTTTCTGATACTCTGCAGTTTTATTCATTCCATCGGTATTATTTTCGGTATAAACAAACTCGGTTAACCCTTTGCCTGCAAAAATATCGTTAATTTTACCTACGCCTATAACGTCAAATCCCTTTTCTTTTAACCTGTCAAGCATAGTTTCTTTCGGTGGCTCTAATGAAAAATCGTGTCTTCGGGGTGTCCTTTTAAAAGGATATTCTCCCTCAAAGGGTCTTGCAATAACCCTACCTACACCGAAATCGTCCTTTAAAATTTCTCTTGCAATACGGCAATATTCGTAAAGCTTTTCAGGTGGCACAATGCTTTCGTGGGCGGCAATCTGAAAAACGCTATCGGCAGAGGTATAAACTATAAGGCTACCCGTTTTCACATGCTCTTCGCCGTAGTCTTTTATAACCTCTGTGCCCGAATAGGCTTTATTGCAAAGCACACCTCTACCCGTTTTTCGTGAAAACTCTTCTAAAATTTCTTGTGGAAAGCCATCGGGAAAAACGGGCAAGGGCTTTTCTGAAACTACCCCTGCAATTTCCCAATGACCGATAGTAGTATCCTTACCCTTTGATTTTTCAGTAAGCCTTGCTACCTTGCTTTTCAACTCACCTTTATTGAGGTAAGAAAGCCCGTCAATATGAGTAAAGCCTATTGAAGTCAGAGTATCAACATTAAATTTATCTGATTTTGAAATAGTCAGAAAAGTGTTTGCACCATCATCGTCAAAGGCTTTACTGTCAGGAGCATTACCTATGCCACAGCTGTCAAGCACTATAAGAAAAATTCGTTTAATTTTATTCACTGATTTTTACCGCCGTTTCAAGAGATAGCTTCATCATATCTGTAAATGAATTCTGTCTGTCATCGGAAGAAAGAGCTTCACCCGTTACAAGATGGTCGGAAACTGTAAGAATTGCAAGGGCATTTTTACCACTTCTTGCCGCATTCATATAGAGAGCTGCCGCTTCCATCTCAACACCTAAAACGCCCATTTTACGCCAAAGGTCAGCAGATGTCATTCCGTCAGGAATATTTTCGTTGTCGTTATAGAAAGTATCGGAGGAAATAACGTTACCTACAACGTAGGAAAGCTTCATTTCCTCAGAAATATCAGCTGCAGCTTTTAAAAGCTTGTAATCTGCGATAGGTGCAAAGGTGCCGGGAAGATTAAAGGTGTGAGCATAATTAGAGTCCGTACAAGCACCCTGAGCGATTATAATATCTCTCACCTTAACCTTTTCGCACATACCTCCTGCAGAGCCTACGCGGATAATATTATCAACACCGAAAAAGTTAAAAAGCTCATAGCTGTAAATACCGATTGATGGCATACCCATACCCGAAGCCATTACGGATATTTTTTTACCCTTATAAAAACCTGTATAACCGTGAATACCTCGAACGTTATTAACCAATTTTGCATCCTCAAGGAAATTTTCGGCAATAAATTTTGCTCTTAAAGGGTCACCCGGCATAAGCACGGTTTTACCGAAATCCTCAGGCGTAGCTTTTATATGTGGTGTAGGATAGTTCATAATTTTTCCTCCTGAAAAAATGTTGTTAATTTGCGATAGCTTTTTCTCCCTGTGCAAAGCATAGGGAGGGGGACCGTTCTTACATAATATTGGGCAGTAAAAATATATTATCTTTCGTGCAAATATACTTTCCGTATTTTTTCATTAAATCGGAACGGTGGTGGGTAGTTCACTTGCCTTTTAGGTTTAGTTTGATAGAACAATAAGAAATATAGTTTTAAGCTTTCTCTTTTTAATAAACCTAAGACGTCAGAGAACTACCCACCACCGCTAACGCGGTCCCCCTCCCTATTTCATCAAAGATGAAACAGGGATGCAAAGCTTTGCCACTTTCAACTTATATCTTATACATCGTATACATATTCGCATAAATGCCGTTTTTATCGCATAATTCCTGATGAGTACCGCTTTCGGCAATACCGTCTTTAGTAACAACAAGAATTTTATCGGCATTTTTAATTGTAGTAAGTCTGTGAGCAACGGTTATTGTTGTTCTGCCCTTTGCAAGTCTTTCTAAAGACTTTTGAACAATAAATTCACTTTCGTTATCAAGGGCACTTGTTGCCTCGTCAAGAATAAGTATTTTCGGGTTTTTTAGAAATACTCTTGCAATACTGATTCGTTGCTTCTGACCGCCCGAAAGCTTAACGCCTCTTTCACCTACGTACGTATCGAAGCCGTCGGGAAGCTTATCAATAAATTCCTCCGCACCTGCAAGACGGGCTGCTTCACGAATTTCCTCTTCGGTAGCACCGGGCTTTCCGTATTCAATATTTTCTCTTACCGTACCCGAGAAAAGATAAACGTCCTGCTGAACAATACCGATATTTTCACGAAGGCTTTTAAGCGTAACCTCTCTTATATCAGTACCGTCAATTTTAATAACACCGTCGGTTAACTCGTAAAAACGGGGAATAAGATTACATATTGTAGTTTTACCGCCACCCGACGGGCCTACGAGAGCATAGCTTTCACCGCTACCGATATTGATATTAACGTTATCAAGAACCTCATCAGATTCATCTGAATATCTGAACGATACGTTTTCAAAATCAATTCTGCCCTCGGTTACCTTTAATTCGGTAGCACCGTCTTTATCCTTTATAGCAGGATCAGTATCCATAATTTCAGCGAATCTTTCAATACCCGTCATACCTCTTTGGAACTGCTCTGCGAATTCAACAATTCTCTTGATAGCGGTAAGAAGCACGGAAATATACATAAGATAAGCTACGTAATCCGCCGCGGAAATTTTACCGTTTACAAGGAAAAATGCACCCGCAACAACCACCACTATATACATTAAGCCTTCGAAAACTCTGTTTATAGAATGGAATGAGCCCATTGTTTTATAAACAACGGATTTTATCTTCAAAAAGGATTCGTTACCGCTTTTAAACTTCTTTTCTTCAATTTTTTCGTTTGCAAAGGATTTTACAACCCTTACGCCTAAAAGACTGTCTTCAGTTTGCGAGTTAAGCTCACCTATAACAACTCTCGACTCCTTAAAGCCCTCTCGCATCTGATGATTAAAATGAGAAAGGCAAATCATCATAAACGGTAAAACCGCAAACATTATAAGAGTAAGAGGCACGTTTACAAAGCAAAGTATAATAAACGCAACAACTATTTTTACGCCTGCGATAAAGAATTCCTCGGGACAGTGATGAGCAAATTCAGTTACGTCGAAAAGGTCGCTTGTAATTCTCGACATAAGCGTACCGACCTTTGTATCGTCGTAGAATGAATTTGGCAATTTTTGAAGATGTGAAAACATATCCTTTCGCATATTGGTTTCAATCTTCGTGCCCATAATATGACCGATTGAGGCTTTATAATACTCCGCAACCGCATCAATTATTCGAAGGACGATGTAAACTCCGCCTATTCCCAAAATGACCGCCGGTGTAAGCTTCGTAATATCAGTTGTTGCCGCATCAGTAATAAATCGAATCATTATAGGTAAAACAAGCTCACATATAGTAGTAAGCGCCGCACAAAACAAATCAAAAATCATTGTTTTAACGTGTGGCTTATAATAGGGAAGAAATCTTTTTATAAGCTTGGCGTTTGACGTTTTTCGCTTTTCCTTTGCTGATTTCTCAACCTTTTCTTTTTTCAATTCATTTTCGTTTTGTGTTTTAGTTTTTTCAGCCATATTCCAACCTCATTTATACAAACAAGACCCATCCACAAGGACGGGTCTTTCTTGATTATATATTTTCCATAACCTTTTTTACGGCGTTTACGAAGATATCAAGACCCTTTTTAAGAGTTTCATCGTCTGCTAAAAGGCAGGGCATTAATTTTACAACGTCGTTGTTTCTACCCGCTCTTTCAACAATAAGACCGTTTTCAAAACATTCTTTTACAATCGCTCTTGAAACAACGTCGGGCTTCACCTTGTTACAGTCAACGCCCCACATAAAGCCGATTCCGCGAACGTCAAAGCTTTCGTTAATTTCTTTAACCTTACCGAGATATTCGGCAATAATTTCACCTTTTCTTCTTACCTCGGCTTCAAGGTTACTTTCAAGCATTATTTCAAGACCTGCTTTAGCCGCAACTATTGAAAGCTGACTGCCTCTGAAGGTGCCGTTATGCTCACCCGGATTCCATACGTCAAGCTCGGGCTTGAAAAGAACGAGAGCAAAGGGCATACCGTAGCCACCGATAGATTTTGAAAGAGTAACGATATCGGGAACTATGCCTGCTCTTTCGAATGAGAAATAAGTACCCGTTCTTGCGGAGCCTACCTGAATATCATCACAAACAAGAAGAATATCGTTTCTTGTACAGAATTCTCTTAAGCCCTTTAAAAATTCAACACTGAAAACGTGAATACCGCCGTCAGCCTGAACGGGCTCAACGAAAACTGCGGCAGGCTTTGAGATACCTGAATGGTCATCGTCAATAAGAGTCTGCATATATTTGAGAATGTCAAGCTCGGGGAACATATAGGGTGTAGGAATGTGAGTAACGTCGGTAAGAACTACGCCTGCACCCTCTCTTGAATCTCTGTCGGTAGTCATTGAAAGAGAGCCTAAGGTCATACCGTGGAAAGCACCCATAAAGGCAAAAATATTGTTTCTCTTTTTTACCTTTCTTGCAAGCTTCAAAGCCGCTTCAACAGCGTTTGTACCCGTAGGACCGGGGAACTGAATTTTATAGTTAAAGCCACGGGGCTCTAAAACCTTTGACTCAAAAAACTCAATAAAATCTCTCTTTGCAGAGGTAAACATATCAAGAGAATGAATAATTCCGTCACTCTCAAGATAATCAATAATTCTTGATTTTATGTAGTCGTTATTATGACCGTAGTTTAACGCACCCGCACCGCAGAAAAAGTCGATATATTCCTTGCCGTCTTCAGCAAAAATATATGAGCCCTTTGCCTTTGTAAAAACCGCAGGGAAGTTACGGCAATAAGAGCGTACCTCGGATTCATATTTTTCAAAAACAGATGTATTCATAAGGCATTTTCCTTTCAAATGCACGAATTTGTTCAATATATCATCTATTATATCACTTTATTTTAAACATTCCAATATTATTTACAAATTTTATATAGACTTTTTTAAAATATATAAAACAACCCGATAAGATGGCATTGCTACCACCCTATCGGGTTTTAAGATTTTTTAATTATGAAGCTACAAAAGCTTTGAAAACTTTTATGTTTCAGGGCTCAATCGCAGATTTGTTACCTGATTGTTTCATGTCAGTCACCGGTAGCTTCGCCGGAAGTAAAAATCTGAATATTTGCGAAGGCTTGCCTCCCTGTGCGAAGCATAGGGAGGGGGACCGTTGCCGTAGGCAATGGTGGAGGGTAGTTCTCTGACTCATTAGGTTTATGCGAATAAAAAATTATAATTATCATTCTACATATTATGAATTTTATTATTATAAAAAATAGACCCAAGACGGAAGAGAACTACCCACCACCGTTCCGAATTAATAAACAAATAACAGACAGTATATCACACGGAATATACTGTCTGTTAACTTTTAATATATCGAAGAAGTAGTGTTCTTCTATCCAATTGAAGAAAAACAGCAAGAGAACTACCCACCACCAAAAGCGGAGCTTTTGGTCCCCCTCCCTATTTGCTAAAGCAAACAGGGATGAAAGGCTTCGCAAATTTTTAATTTTAAGCAATAGCAAAAACGCTGAAAACCTTTGTTTATCAAGGGATTCAAGACTCAATCACAGAACCGTCCCCTGATTGATTATCCCTTGATTGATTATATATCAAAATTTTTGAAAACTTTTATGTTTCAGGGGGGGGATCATAGCGCGGTCCCATGATTGTTTAACTTATCAATCATCCCACCCGCCAAACAATTCTTCCGTAGTTTTATTCATATTTAGACTTAATGCACGCTTATCCTGAATCAAGCTTTTCAATTCACTTAACAATTCTTTAGTTTCTTGGTCAGTTGCTTCTTCAGAAAATTCTTCTTCTAATCGGTCAAAATAAATTTTATCTTCTTTCCAATCTCCGCAAGGGAAACGAATGGATTTTAAATATTCAATACAATTCTTAATACGTTCTTTGTAGTCATTCATAGTTTTTCTCCTCACCCAAACAAGATAATATAGGAACAGTTCTGTGATTGGAAGATTCCCCAACGAAAACCGACCCTTACTTTTCAAATCTATACTACCATAAGTTGTCAAATTATTCAATAAATTAAAGGTATAAGAACTACGTTGATAATCGTTCAAAATAACATGCACCTTCATTTTCACGATAAACTCACAACATAAACATATATGTGAAAAGTAAATATGTTTTTTCTTATATATTTAGGTATTATATATTGAAATTTGATTTATTTTTTGTTAGAATATAAGATGTGAAAATTTGGTGTTTTAAATGCTGAAAAATGGCGTTTTAAGCACGTATCAACTATGAAAAGGAGAGTAACGATGGCACAACCTATAAAGCTTTACCCTCATCTTACAAGAGTTTCAAGTCATTATAAAAAATATGACATTGAAGTTCCGAAAAGTCTTCTTGAAACTAAGCCTCAAAAACCTGACCTTAAAGATTTCCCCTACCCTCTTCCTTTAAGAAAAAAGGATTACACTTGTTTTTGCGAAGGCAATAACGGTGTTATGTGGTACGGTGGCGAAGGCGGTGTTACCCGCTATGACCCCGATGCAAAAAGCATTTACGACGTTGTTATGTATTTCTCTGCAAAAAGAGATTTAATGGACAACTCTGTTCAGAACATCGTTGCAGACGGTGACGGTGTATGGGTGCTTACTGCAAGCGGTGTAACTCATATTGATATGGTAAAAATGACTGCGGAAGAAAAAGCATACAAGCTTTTGGAGGAAACTCTTACTTACGTTCAGCGTCACGGTATGGTAAGCCAGAAGAAGCTTTCAGAGGCAGGTAATTTAAAATCAATTCTCCCCTACGGTCATTCAGATAATGACGGTAGCTTCTCTTCAGCATATGCAATGGGTGAAATATTCCACTACGCAACCTTAAAAAGAGAAAAGGGCGATTATGCAGAGGAAACCCTCCGTGCAAGAGAGGTTGCCTTCCGTGCAAGTGAAGCAAACCTTCTTCTTATGTATATCGCAGGCCGTGGCGACGGCTTCGTTGCAAGAACTTATCTTACAAATCAGGAGCCCGTACCCGACGACGGTCTTTTCTTCAAAAAGAACGGTGCTACTGCGACATTACTTAACACAACCGATTCACGTAACAAAAACATCGTTGGTCTTGAAGTTAAAGCAGATGCTCCTATCCCCGAAAGACTCAGTAAATATTACACGTCTGAAGGCTTTGACCATACGGATATTACATATAAAGCAGACACAAGCAGTGACGAAATCACTCATCATTATATGCATTTGCTTGTTGCTCACGAGTTTTTAGGCTGTGAAGACCCTGAATACGACCTTCTTCTTAAAACTGCGGCAGCAAACACAATGAGCCATATTATTGACAACGGTTATCTTCTTCGCGATGCAACAGGCAAGCCTACTACATGGGCAAAATGGTGCGAGGATTATTTCAATACCGGTGCAGGTTGGGCTGACGCTTGTCTTAACGCAGGTGAGGTTCTTATGTATTTAAGAGTTACAATGCACCTTACAGGCGAAAGCGGAAAATGGCAGAAAGCCTTTGACGAGCTTTGCGAAAAGGGTTACGACAAGCTTACAACCAAGCACTTCGACAGATTCTTCCAGGCAAGCCTTAGCGGCGGTCTTGACGTGCGTGAGGAAATTATGTACGGTGACCATATGTTAGCTGTTCTTTCCTTCTGGGGTCTTGCAACTCTTGAAAAAGACGAGGAAAGATTAGAGTTGTTCCGTCAGGCCTTCAGAAGCTGGAGAACCTCCCTTGCAGATGAATATACACCTGCTTACGATTTCCCCTACTTCCTCAGCGATCCTGACAACGCAAAGCCTGATGAAGAACGTATCAGAACATGGTTCTACAGATTCAACGTATCTCGTCTTGCAAGCAACGTTTCAATGACAACAAGAAGAGATTTACCCGTAAAAACATATATGGGCGGTTATCAAGGCCTTAGTGCTTTGCCCACAAACGATGAAAGATTTATTGCTAAATTAGACCGAGATCCCCTCGAATATAAAGATGAAGACAGTGGCGGTGTTTTCTGCGTAGAAAGCTGCTACGTTTACACCTTATCCTACTGGTTAGGTAGATATTTCGGTTTTATAGAGGAGTGTGACGAATAATGGATAAAACTACAAGACTTATCGGTAATGCTCACCTTGACCCTATTTGGCTCTGGAGATGGCAAGAGGGATGTGCTGAAGTTTTACAGACCTTCAGAAGCGCTCTTGACAGATTGAAAGAGTATAACGATTTCGTTTTCACCTGCTCCTCTGCGGCATATTATCAGTGGGTTGAAGAAATTGACCCCGAAATGTTTGAAGAAATCAAATCGATGGTGCGTCGTGGCAGATGGGTACCCGTAAACGGCTGGTGGGTACAACCCGACTGCAATATGCCCTCAGGCGAAAGCTTTGCCCGTCAGGCTCTTTACAGTCAGTTATATTACTACGAAAAATTCGGCATCACCTGTAAAACAGGCTACAACGTTGACTCCTTCGGTCACAACGCTATGCTTCCTCAGCTTCTCAAAAAAGGTGGTATGACCTCTTACGTTTTCCACCGTCCCTCCCCCAATGAAAATGCAGAAATCCCCGAAAATCTTTTCTGGTGGGACAGTGCCGACGGCTCCCGTGTTATGACCTTTAAAATCCCCGACGGCTACGGTGCAGACGGTAAAAACGCTTTAGATTATAAAATGGAAGATATCAACAGACGTGCTGAAGAAACAGGTCACGGTATGATGCTCTTCTACGGCGTAGGTAACCACGGCGGTGGACCTACAAAGGGTGATATTGAATATCTTATAGAAAACCTTGAAAGAGAAGGCTACAACGACCTTGAATTCTCTTCACCCGACGCTTATTTTGAAGAAATGCTAGGTCAATTCCTTGATCTTCCCGTATGGAAGGATGAGCTTCAGCATCACGCAAGCGGCTGCTATAGTGCAACATCTCTCATAAAGGCTTTAAACCGCAAAGCTGAAAACGCTCTTGCTGCCGCAGAAAAATGGGATACTATTTCTTCTATCGTTACAGATTCTGCTCCTAAAACAAAAGAGTTTGAGGACGCTTGGAAAAAGGTTTGCTTTAACCAATTCCACGATATTTTATGCGGTTGCTCCATTATGGAGGCTTATGAGGACGTTAAAGAAAGCGAAGGCTACGCTTTAAATATCGCTTCAGAAAGCTACAATAACGCGGTGCTTAAAATCGCACGTAAGGTTGACACTTGGGTTGAGGGTATAAGCGATGCTATCTTAGAAGCACGTCACTACTCAGGCGCAAGAGAGGGCTTCCCCCGTCCCGTAATAGTTTTCAACCCCCATTCATACGAGGTAAATATGCCCGTAAGAATGTACCACCCCTCAAAAGCAGTTACTGATAGCGAGGGCAACGAGGTTCTTTTCCAGAATGTGCGTTCTTCACGTTCAAACGATGAGCATCTTGACACCTTATTTATGGCAAAGGTTGCTCCCTTCGGTTATGCAACTTATTGGCTTGAATGCGATAACATTGAAGCCGATAAGGAATTAAGCGGTGAAAGCAACTTCTTTATGGAAAACGAATTCGTTTCTGTTGAGCTTGATTCTCAAACAGGCTACATCAAGAGCCTTGTAAATAAAGAAACAGGTATTGATTACGCAGAGGATAACTTCCTTTCAATTCCCACCGTTATTGATGACCACGAAACAGATACCTGGGCTCACAACGTCTTCAAATTCCATAACATCAAGGGTCTTATGGAGCTTGTAAGCATTGAAAGAGTTGAAAACGGTGCTCTTCGTTCTGTAATTCGCACGGTACACAAATTCAACGAATCTTATTTAACTCAGGAATTTATTCTTGCGAAAGGTCAGAAAACTATTAAGGTTGACTGTAAAGCACTCTGGCAGGAAAAATTCACTCTTCTTAAATTCGCATTCCCCGTGGGCGGTCAGAAAGAAATTTCGACCTACGAAATCCCCTGCGGATTCATTAAACGACCCTGCGACGGTGACGAAGAGCCTGCACTTAACTGGGCAGACCTTACAGTTACTAAAAACGGTAACAGAATGGGTCTTTCAGTTATCAGCGATTCAAAATACAGCTACGATTGCCCCGGTGCTGAATTAAGATTAACTGCTTTAAGAAACGTTATCTTTGCAGACCATTATTCTTACAGACCCGATGCAAACTTCAACTTCACTGACGAGGGAATGAATAGATTCTCTTACGGAATTTATCTTCATTCAGGCGAGGCTGAGGAAAGCGATATTGTTAAAGAGGCTCACCTCTTCAACAATAATATCGTTGCCGTACCCGAGGGCTATCATAAGGGCTCACTTCCTCAAAAGGATTGCTTCCTTTACACTAACGCTGAGAACGTTGTTATTACTGCACTCAAGCGTTGCGAGGACGGTAGCGGTGACCTTATCATAAGACTTTACGAAACAAAGGGTCTTGAAAATACTCGTTGCTATATTATGTCAAAGCTTTTCGACAACGGCTTCTGGTTTGATATTAAAAAGCATGAAATCAAAACCTTCCGCGTTGACCACAACTTAAAGGTTAAGGAAACAGATTTCCTTGAAGGTATCCCCGACTAACAAAAAAAACAATCACACACTCTGTCTTTTGAAAGAGTGTGTGATTAAAGGATAAAGGATATTGATTTTTTAAAATATCTTGTATTTTTCGATTTTACGGCAAACGGTTATCGCTAAAACAAGCTTTAGTAAATCGGGTATTATAAAAGGTAATACGCAGGTAACTATTGCAGAAGAAAAGCTTTTTAAATATTCCCCTCTGCTATAAAAAAGAGCAAAATAACCTGCTCCGAAGATATAGCAGACCAACAATGATATCAATAAAGAAATTTCTTTTACGTATTTACTGTTTTTTAAAGCTTTCGTTGAAAGCCAATACGCTAAACCGGAAAACACGAAGCCCGTTATAAATCCGCCGGTGGCATCAAACAAGCTACCGAAACCACCTCGAAACCCTGCAAAAACAGGCAAACCTACCGCACCTATAAGAATATACAGCAAAACTGAAAGAGTCCCCTTTTTACCGCCTAAAAGGCAAAAAGAACAAAAAACTCCGAAAAGCTGCATTGTAAAAGGTACGGTAAACGGAATACATATTAACGAGCATACCGCAATAACTGCGGAAAAAAGTGATATAAGAACAACAGCCCTTAAGTTACTCTTTAAAGGTGTGTCAGAGTTTCTTGTACACTTCAAAATTTTTTCACCCCGTTGAAGAATAACACAACTGTTTTAAGTTGTCAATTTTTCACGGTAAAGATAAATCAAAAACAAACAAAATGAAAGAAGGAAAAATATGGACATTCTAACCGATTTAGGCTCAAAAATATTTAGTATTTTTGACGCTGTTTTAGGAATGGATTTTACGTCAGAGGTTATCCCAATGCTTATAATGTGGGCAATAGGCGGACTTCTTATTTACCTTGCTATTGCAAAGGATATGGAGCCGACGCTTCTTTTACCCATGGGCTTTGGTACAATTCTCGTAAACTTACCCCATGCACTTTTAGAGGGTGTTATTTCAGAGCACGGTGCAATTGAAATTCTCTATAATGCCGGTGTTGCTAACGAGCTTTTCCCCTTGCTCTTATTTATCGGTATCGGTGCAATGATTGACTTCGGCCCGCTTCTCTCCAACCCGAAGCTTATGATTTTCGGTGCAGCCGCACAGTTTGGTATTTTCTTTACTCTTACCGTTGCATCTCTTTTCTTCCCCATCAACGAAGCAGCATCAATTGCTATTATCGGTGCCGCAGACGGCCCCACGTCAATCTTCGTTGCTACTGCACTTAATTCACAGTATATCGGTGCTATTATCGTTGCAGCATATTCATATATGGCTCTTGTTCCTATCGTTCAGCCCCCCGTTATCAAGCTTCTTACAACTAAAAAGGAACGTAAGATTCGTATGAAATACGAGGGCAAGGCAGTTTCAAAAAGAACAAGAATTCTTTTCCCCATTATCGTTTCAATTATCGCAGGTATTGTATCACCTCAGTCAGCAGTTCTTATCGGCTTCCTTATGTTCGGTAACCTTATCAGAGAATGTGGCGTTCTCGATTCACTTTCAGAAACTGCACAGAAGGTTCTTGCAAACCTTATCACAATCCTTCTCGGTATCACAGTTGCAAGAAATATGAATGCTGAAGCTTTCCTTACAATCGAAACCGCACTTATTCTCGGTCTTGGTCTTGTAGCATTTATTTTCGATACTGCAGGCGGTGTGCTTTTCGCAAAATTCTTAAACCTTTTCCTTCCCGAAGGAAAGAAGTTCAACCCCATGATTGGTGCTGCAGGTATTTCTGCATTCCCCATGTCATCACGTGTTGTTCACAAGCTCGGTCTTGAAGAGGATAACCAGAACTTCCTTCTTATGCACGCAACAGGTGTTAACGTTTCAGGTCAGGTTGCCTCCGTTATTGCCGGCGGTATGATTTTGAAATTCTTCGGTTAATTGAGAAAGGAGTTTTAAATTATGTTTGATAAAATTATTGGTATGTTGAATTTTTCAACAGAATTTTTAGGTGAAGCTCTCCTTTGCTCACTTGCAGGTATGGTTGGTATTTTCATTGTTGTCGGTGTTATAATTCTCACTGTAACACTTCTTAACAAAGCAAGCTCACGACCTAAAACGAAAGAAGATAAATAATTAGTAATCAAAAAAGTTGCCGTCAGGAAAATATGACGGTAACTTTTTCTTTATGCACAAAAAAAACATTAATATTTCATTAAACTTGATACTTGTAATTACTTTTTATAAGTATTAAAATATATATTAACTTATTATGTGTGGCAGTGACTTCACATTTCAAGTAACCAACGAATTGGAGATGATGTTTTGGCAAAACCAAATAAAAATCCCTTGTGGCAGACCACCAACAAGGAGCGTAAGAGCTATTACGTTTATTTCTGCGGTCAGAATATGATTTACACTCTTGTAACGTCATTCTTAACAGCGGCTTTACTTTTCCAGGGGCTTGACGTTACAAAAGCGGCGGGTATTACTTTAGTTATCAAAATCTGGGATGCTGTCAATGACGCAATTTTTGGTGCTATATTTGACAAATCCCGTTTTAAAAGCGGTAAAAAATTCATTCCTTGGTTAAAGATTTCTCTTTTCGCAATTCCGCTTTCAACAGTATTGCTTTTCTCAATGCCTAAAGACGGTAGCGAAGCTTTTAAATTAGCTTGGTACGCTATTACATATATGCTTTGGGATACTGCTTATACTCTTTGCGACGTACCGATTTACGGTATGGTTACCGCAATGACAGAAAGAGTTGATGAAAGAACTGCTTTACAGTCCTATAAGAGTATCTGGGGCGGTTTAGGCTCAGGTCTTTCAACTGTTATCGCAACTATACTTGTCGGTGAGGGCGTAGGTCTTGATTACAGCATCGTTTCTATCGTTGTTGCTATCGGTGCTCTTGCTACAATGTTTCCCATCTGCAAAAACGGTGTTGAGCGTTGCGGCGGCGAGATTGACGAAAGCTTTACCGTCAGAAAAATGTTTAAATATCTTTTCTCAAACAAGAATCTTCTTCTTTACTACTTCGGTTACTTCTTCAACAGCTCATTGAACATAATGAATGCACTTAACCTTTTCGTTTCCTTCTACCTTTTCAACAACTCCATGTTCAGTATGGTAGTTATGGTGCTTTCAGCATTACCAATGCTCGTATTTGCAGCCCTTGTTCCCAAATTCGTTGCAAAGTTCGACAAGATGAAGATTTATCTTGCCTGTGCAGTGCTTCAGGTTGCTCTCAGTATTGTTATGTGGCTCATCGGCTATAGCAATATGGTTCTCTTTATCGTGCTTTGCGTACTCCGTGCTATTCCTCAGGGTATTATGGGTGTTATGGTATTTATGTTTACACCTGACTGTGCAGAATACGGTAAATTCAAAACTGGTATTGAAGCAAAGGGTATCACCTTCGCTATTCAGACCTTTATGGTTAAGCTTACAGGTGCTGTTTCATCTGCACTTTCACTCTTCCTTCTTGGTGTTATCGGATGGAAGGACGTTTCTCAGGCAGAAAACTTTGAACAGCTTAAAGCACTCGGCATTACTCAGACTCCCGAAACACTTGAGGGCTTATGGTTCATCTTCATAATGGTACCCGCAATCGGTGTTGCACTCGGTGCTGTTTGTTGGATGCTTTACAGATTATCTGACCACGACGTTCAGCTTATGACAGAAGCAAACAACGGCAAAATCACCCGTGAAGAAGCTATTGCTCAAATGAAAAACCCCAAAGAATTTTTAAAAGCTAATCAAAAAATTCAAAAATAAAGAAAGGTGACTACAATGAGAAAAATGAAAAAATTTATCTCTGTTATCTGTGTTGTTGCACTTCTTGCAGGTATTCTTTCAACAGGCGTTTATGCTGCAGGAGCTGAACGTGACTACACAATCATAAGCCCTTATGCAGACGTTGACTGGTCTTGGAATCAGTACAAGGCTGACCTTCATACTCATACAACCGCATCTGACGGTCGTAGTTCTCTTAAAGATATGATTGAAATCAACTACGGCTACGGTTTCGATATTTATGCAACCTCTGACCACGGTCTCGCAAGCTACAGCTGGACAGAGCAGCAGGTTATCCCTGCCCTTAAGGTTTTCGTTGATATGAGAAACCCTGATACAGAAATGGTGTCTCTTGAGGCAACAGGCGGTCTTACCTTTGAGGGTGTGCCCTATCAGGTTGTTACTGAAAACGGTGGCGATTACTATTTCCAAGAAACAACACCTGAACACAAAATGCTTCGCGTACCTTATGCAAACGAGCAGAACCCCAGTTCACTTAACAATGCTCACGTAAACACATGGTTTGCTGATTACGGTAACGGCGTTCTCGGCGGCACAAGTGACTACGAAACACCTATTAAAGCAGTTCACGAAATGGGCGGCCTTTCAGTTATTAACCACCCTGGTGAATACACAAACGCTCGTGACGAAGAATGCACAGCTGATGCTTACGACTATAACAATACATTCTATAAATATTACATTGATAAATTCACAAGCCTTCTTGCTACATATGATTCATGCTTAGGCATTGATATCAACAGTAAGGGCGACTCAAGAACACGTTTCGACAGAAAGCTTTGGGACATCCTTCTTATGAACCTTGCTCCTACAGGCAGAAACGTTTTCGCGATTGCAACAAGTGACGCTCACAGCACTGATGCAGCATATACTGGCTATACAGAAATGCTTATGCCTGAACAGACAGTTGATGCTCTTTACACGTCAATGAAAACAGGTGCTTTCTTCCCCTCAAGTAAATGCTTAGGCAACCACGAGGAGCTTGAAGAAATCGCAAACTATCTTCTCGAAAATGCTAATGGTAACGCAGAAGCAGTTGCTATTGCTAACGATATCCTTGAAAGACAGAAAACAGATTACGATGCAAAATACGAAGCTCCTCTTGACGTTGATGCTCCCGTTATAAACTCCGTAATCGTTGACGACGGTGATGATACAATCACTCTTAACGTAACAGACGGTCTTTGTGTTCGTTGGATAGCAGACGGTGAAACAATTGCTTACGGCGATTCTATTGACCTTGACGATTATTCAAAATATATCGGCAGCTACGTAAGAGCTGAGGTTTTCGGTGTTGGCGGTATCGCTTATACTCAGGCTATGCTTCTTGAGTATGAGGAAGCTCCCGAGGCAGAAGCAAAGGATTTCACAGATTTTTGGTGGATTTTAAGCTTCATTCCCGATAATCTTGTAAGACTTCTCGGTTCAATGGAATTCTTCCAAATTCTTTGGGATGCTCTTAACTAATTAAAATAATTTAAAATTTACTGCTCTTCTTTTCAGAAGAGCAGTTTTTCTTTTTGTTTTTTATTGTAATCTATTTTTACTTGTGATAAAATAAATTAAATATTGGTTAGAGAGGTACTTAATATGAATGCTATTATAACCGTTGTAGGTAAAGACAAGGTCGGCATTATAGCCGGTGTTTGTGTTGCCCTTGAAAAAATAAACGTAAATATTCTTGATATCAGTCAGACTGTTCTTGAAAATATGTTTACAATGAATATGCTTGTTGACATCAAAAATGCTAACGTTGACTATGCTCAAATTGTTGAAGCACTCGACAAAGAGGGTGAGCGTTTAGGTGTTAGCATCCGTATACAAAAAGAAGAAATTTTTGATGCCATGCACAAAATCTGAGGTGTAATATGATCAATCAGCGTGAAATAATAGAAACTCTTAATATGATTGATAATCAGCATCTTGATATCCGTACTATAACTATGGGTATTTCTTTAAGAAACTGTGCTCATCCCGACCCCGAAATTTGTGCACAAAAGATGTATGATAAAATCACAAAATATGCAGAGAATCTCGTTAAAACCGGTGAAGACCTTGAACGAGAAATGGGTATTCCGATTATTAATAAACGAATCTCTGTAACCCCTATTGCTATTGCGGCTGAAAGCTGTGAAACAGAGGATTACACTATTTTCGCAAAAGCTCTCGATAAAGCTGCAAAGGAATGCGGTGTAAACTTTATAGGCGGTTTCTCTGCCCTTGTTCAAAAAGGCTTTACTATCGGTGACAGACGTCTTATAAGCTCTATCCCCGAAGCACTTGCTTGTACTGACTTTGTTTGCTCTTCCGTAAACGTAGGCTCTACAAGAGCGGGTATAAATATGGATGCCGTAAAGCTTATGGGCGAAACCATTAAAAAGACTGCGGATATAACTAAAGACCGTGACGGCTTCGGCTGTGCAAAGCTTGTTGTATTCTGTAACGCAGTTGAGGATAATCCCTTTATGGCAGGTGCTTTCCACGGCGTAGGTGAGCCTGAATGTGCTATAAACGTTGGTGTTTCAGGCCCCGGTGTTGTTTATAACGCACTTAAGGGTATCAAGGGTGAGCCTTTTGACGTTGTTGCTGAAACTATTAAGAAAACTGCATTTAAAATTACAAGAATGGGTCAGCTTATTGCTTGCGAGGCTTCAAAACGCCTTGGTGCAGAATTCGGTATAGTTGACTTGAGCCTTGCACCCACCCCCGCAACGGGCGACTCTGTTGCAAGAATTCTTGAAGAAATCGGTGTTGAGGTTTGCGGTACTCACGGTACAACCGCAGCACTTGCTCTTCTTAACGATGCGGTTAAAAAAGGTGGCGTTATGGCTTCCTCAAGCGTTGGCGGTCTTTCAGGTGCATTTATCCCCGTTTCCGAAGATGAAGGTATGATTGCCGCAGCAGAAAAAGGCACTCTTACACTTGATAAATTAGAGGCTATGACCTGCGTATGCTCTGTTGGTCTTGATATGATAGCTGTCCCTGGTGATACCTCTGCAGAAACAATTTCTGCAATTATTGCCGATGAAGCCGCTATCGGTATGATAAACAATAAAACAACGGCTGTAAGAATTATCCCGGCACCTAACAAAACAGTTGGTGATTCAATCGAAATGGGCGGTCTTTTAGGTACAGCACCCGTTATGCCCGTCCACAAGGAAAGCAGCTTTGATTTTATTTCAAGAGGTGGCAGAATCCCTGCTCCCCTTAACAGTCTTAAGAATTAATTTGTAAAGGAAGTATGGCAACAATGAAATATTGCAACGAACATTTTTTAGAGGTTGAAAAAAGATTGGGTCTTCCCGAGGAAGCAAAAGAGCTTTTTGAGAAAATTGCAAACAAAATCGAAAAAAGCAAATTGTTTTCTAAAAGATTTGACGAGGTTATTAATACATATATGTATCCCGAAGCTCACGAATTCGGCAAAGCAATGGATGAGCTTTCAAAAATTGCTCTTTTGCACAGAGTAAACCAATACTCTCTTCACTTCGTTTTCCTTTTAGTTTGTAGCGAAAGAATGCATAATCTTTACAAAGAAGCAAACTTAAGCGACGAGCTTTTCTGGGATACAATTCAGGATCTTAAATATAAATTTGATGAGTGCGTTGACTGTAAGGAAAAATACGGTACCTTTGTTGGCGGTTGGTTTGACGGCTTCTATAAACTTAACCGTTTTGCCCTCGGCAGATTTCAGTTTGAATACTCAACCTTCGGCAAAGATGATTATACTTCTTCTTGCGGTATTACAATCAAAAAGGGTGATAAAACCGTTGGCTTCCATATTCCCTCTTCAGGCGTTTCACTTACTGACGACGTAAGACTTGATTCATATAAGAGAGCTTACGAATTCTTTAAGGATTGCCGCAGAGAAGATGGTCTTATGATTTTTGAATGTGGTTCATGGCTTCTTTACGAGGGTCATAGAGATTTCTTGAACCCCAAGTCCAACGTTCTTAAATTTATGGACGACTTTGAAATTATTGAAAGCAACACTAAAGATAAATTTAACGATGCTTGGAGAATTATGGGTAAATACGGCTATATGTCACCTAAAAAATGGCCTACCGATAACTCTCTAAGAAAGGCATTTAAAGACCACGTTTTAAGCGGTGGTAAAACAGGCAGCGGTCACGGTATTATTGTATTCGACGGCGAAAAGATTTTGAAATAAGTGTAAAAAAGAGATGATTTTTAAATCATCTCTTTTTTAGTTGCAAGTAGCAAATGGCAAATTAAAGGTCTGCGACGGCATTATTGCTATCGCAGACCTGTTTATTTTTATTAGCTATTAAATGTGTGGTGGATTTTTGATGTAGTTTGTGATTTTCTCATCCCCGAAGGCATATAAGGATACGTCGAGTGGGTGAAAAACCGCAAAACACGCAAAAAGACATTAATACATTCCGCCGCCCTGTGCTGCTGCCGCCATAGCTGCTGCATTTGCTGCATCTGCTGCGGGGTCGGGCTTATCTGTTACAAGGCTTTCTGTTGTAAGCACCATAGCTGCAACTGATGATGCGTTCTGAAGTGCTGAACGAGTAACTTTAGTGGGATCAAGAATGCCTGCTTCTGCCATATCTGTATATTCTTCAGTAGCGAAGTTGAAGCCGTAGCCTGCTTTACCTGAACGAAGAATACCATCAATAATTACAGAACCTTCAAGACCTGCGTTTGCGGCAATCTGACGTACAGGCTCTTCAATAGCCTTACGAACGATTTTCGCACCTGTTTTCTCGTCCGCATCTTCAAGAGAAGCAATATACTCATCAAGTACGGGAATTGCATTAAGAAGAGCAACACCGCCACCTGCAACGTAGCCTTCTTCAACTGCGGCTTTAGTTGCTGCGAGAGCATCTTCAATACGAAGCTTCATTTCTTTCATTTCTGTTTCAGTTGCCGCACCAACACGGATAACTGCAACACCGCCTGAAAGCTTTGCAAGTCTTTCCTGAAGCTTTTCTCTGTCGAAATCAGATGTTGTTGTTTCAATCTGTGCTTTAATCTGATTAATTCTTGCTGTAATTTCATTTTCGTTACCGGCACCGTCAACGATGATTGTATTTTCTTTAGAAATCTTAATCTGACGGGCTCTACCAAGCTGAGAAACATCTGCATCCTTAAGGTCAAGACCAATTTCCTCTGTGATAACCTCACCGCCTGTAAGAATAGCAATATCACGAAGCATTTCTTTTCTTCTGTCACCGAAGCCGGGAGCCTTAACACCTACGCAGGTAAAAGTACCACGAAGCTTATTAACAAGAAGAGTTGCAAGAGCTTCACCCTCGATATCCTCAGCAACGATAACAAGCTTTTTGCCTGCCTGAACGATTTTCTCAAGAAGAGGAAGAATTTCCTGAATATTTGAAATCTTTTTATCTGTAATAAGAATAAAGGGGTCGTCGATAACTGCTTCCATCTTATCGGTATCAGTTACCATATAAGGTGAAATATAGCCACGATCAAACTGCATACCCTCAACAACGTCACAGCTTGTTTCAGCTGTTTTGCTTTCTTCAACTGTGATAACGCCGTCTGAAGTTACCTTTTCCATTGCTTCTGCAATAAGGTTACCAACGTTTTCATCAGCTGCTGAAATTGTTGCAATTCTTGCGATATCGCTTGTTTTTTCAACGGGCTTTGAGTTTGCCTTGATTGTTTCTACAACGTTTGCAACTGCTGATTTGATACCTTTTTTAAGCACCATGGGGTTAGCACCTGCAACAACGTTTTTCATGCCCTCTCTTACAAGAGCCTGAGCAAGAAGAGTTGCGGTTGTTGTACCGTCACCTGCAACGTCGTTTGTTTTTGTTGCAACCTCTTTAATAAGCTGAGCACCCATATTTTCGAATGCATCCTCGAGCTCGATTTCTTTTGCAATAGTAACACCGTCGTTTGTGATAAGAGGTGCACCGTATTTTTTATCAAGAACTACGTTTCTGCCCTTAGGGCCAAGTGTAATTTTAACTGTATCGCTAAGCTTATCAATACCTGCCTGAAGAGCTCTGCGAGCTTCTTCGCCGTAAATAATCTGTTTTGCCATTTAAGTTTTCCTCCTGTAAATTATTCTACAATAGCAAGAATATCGCCCTGACGAACGATGATATAATTTTCACCGTCAACCTTAACCTCAGTGCCTGAATATTTGCTGAGGATTACCTTGTTGCCAACCTGAACTTCCATTTTGATTTCTTTGCCGTCAACAATTCCGCCGGGACCAACTGCGATAATCTCTGCAGTCTGGGGTTTTTCCTGTGAAGCGGCTGCAAGGATAATACCGCCCTTTGTTGTTTCTTCTGCCTCGCAGAATTTAAGAACGACTCTGTCGCCTAAAGGTTTGAGTGTCATAAAAAATACCTCCTGTGAAGATACATAATAATTTATACAATCCTTGTGGGTTGTTTCTTATTTAGCACTCTCTCGTCTTGAGTGCTAAATATATAATACCCTTTTCTGATAAAATAATCAAGAGTTTTTGAAAAAATCTTCTTTGTTTTCCTATAATTTACAATTACTTAATAATATTATTGTATTACAAAAATATTATTATTATCACCTATGAAAAAAGTTCTGTGAAGTCACAGAACTTTTTGTAATTACAACAAAACTGTTTTACTTTTAGCCTCAACTATCTTATTTTTCCATATAAACTCCATGCCCAAAAGAATGGTTTGAGACCAAATTTTAAACTCATAATTGCAAGTTTATCTCTCTTTGGTGTTTTAGGGTTATTAAGCACTGATTCCGCTGTTGAAAGAATTTTATTTTTCAAATCTTTTCTTAAATCAAAAAATTGTTTATCGCATTTGTCCATATATCTCAAAACGCTGAAATACGCGTGAGACATTCTTCGTATACAACCCGCTTTCAACTCCGGGTCACACTCTTCTGCCGCCTTTACAAGTCTTTCAACAGAATCAATGTATTGAAGTCTTTTTTCAGTAAAAGCTCCGCTAACTATGGAATCATCTCTTTGAACGTAATAATAAAGTGACTCTCCACCAAAAACAATAAAATCAGTTTTATTTAAAATATCACCGAATATATACGTATCCTCGTAAATTCTACCCACAGGATAACGGATATCATCAAAGACTTCTCTTTTATATAATTTTGCGTAAGCACTAACATCTATCAAATCATGATATAAAACTCTTTCAAAAGCATCTCGTCTACTAAAAACAATTGAGCCCTCAAAGTCAGAATAAGGTGATTCAACACCATTTCTCACAGAGCATATATCACAAGCAGACACCTTGCAATTCTCATTTTCAGAAAGCAAATTGTACATAAATTCAATGTAATTTTCTGCTACGTAATCATCAGAGTCTGCAAAGGCTATATAATCACCTGTACATCTGTCTATGCCGTAATTACGTGCATCAGAAAGACCGCCGTTTTCTTTATGGTAAACAATAATACGGCTATCTTTTTCTGCCCATTCATCGCACATTTTTCCGCAATTGTCAGGTGAGCCATCGTCAACAAGAATAATTTCTAAATCCTTGTACGTCTGATTCACTAAAGACTCCACGCATTTATCAAGATATTTTTCAACGTTATAAACAGGAACAATAATACTTACCTTTGACACTATTTTTCCGCCTTTCAGACAAACCGATTACGGTACTATTTTTTTCACAAGAGGTATTTTCCTAATAACATAAACAATAGCAAATGAAGCCACGTACGTAATTAATATACCTACTGTACGCCATGCCAGACCATCTCTTTCAATAATTCGCCAAAGAATATGATTCATAAAAAGCCTATGAATTAAATAAATACCAAAACTACACCCTGAAACTGTTTTTAAAACAGCTGCTATCTTTTTGTTGTTTTCTAATTTTTTCACTAAATTTGAATTTTTAACAAACAAGAATACTGCCACCGCGAGAAGCACACAATAAAAACCAAGGTTGTCAAAGTATTTTTTGTTTAAAGCCCCTTCCGGTTTTGACAACGCAAGTACCGCAGCATAACGAAAAACAGAACACAAAACACCTGCTATATAGAATACAATTCTTTGCGTCTTTTTAAAATCTTGAGTTGCTAACAAATAGCCTAATATAGGGAACATTAAATAACCGGCTACAACAGGCATTTGAAAATTCATATTCCAACCTATGCCAATCCAAGATAATGCCAATGGCAAAACTGAATACAACATAAAAGCACAACCGACCATGTACCACAGGATTTTTCTATTATCTTTAAGCAGCGAAATTACCGGAACTGCCAAATATATAGAAAAAAGTACGGGGAAAAACCAGTAGGTCGTCTCGAATTCACAGAATATAACTTTATTGATAATCCCTCTAAAACCTAGTGATGCTATATCAAAGCCATATCCAACCATACACACAAGCGACCATATAATGAACGGAAACAACGTTCTTAACATACGTTTTTTAAAGAACTCTTTTGTTGTGTACCTTTCTCTATACCCCATAAGAGTCGCTCCAGAAAGCATGAGGAAAACAGGTACCGCCCAAAAGCATACAACCTCTGCAACCAAAGCCTGTTTCCAAGCAACTGTATCCGAATACAAATGGACCATTCCGTTTATATGCATAGCTACTACAGAAATTGTGGCAAGAATATTCAAAACATCGTAGTATAAAACTCTTTTTTTCATCTTTGCTTCTCCTCAAAAAACAATTATGAAACGAATCAAAAAATTTTATTTCCAACTAATGAAATTATAATTTTCAAGAATCTGAAAAAATTTAACTAATCTTTCGTAAAGCGGATTTGCTTTTTCGCCAAAATGAGCCTCAACAAGCTTGCCGATTTCAATTATATCCCTTTCACCGTCTATAAGCGGCCAAACGAAGCTTCCGTTTTCGTCAAGGTGGATAAAACTGATTTTCGGTTTTTTCAAAAGCTTTTGAGCTATTCTGTTTGCCAACCCTTTATTTTCAACCTCTAAAGTTACTATACCGTTATCATCGGTTATCCAATTAATTTCAGGATTTTTTAAAGGGATTCTTTCGAGATAATTCTCTTTTTCTTTATTGCTCTTTTTCATGCTTTTTTATTTCTCTTTTTGAAAACAGTGAACTTAAGCAAGGTAAGAATTATAATTGCAAAAAGAACTATACCGCCGATATCAGCAAAGGTTTTCGGAATACCGAATCTTGCTGAAAGGTCAATTGCAGAATCAACGCCGAACACTGCAAGCAATGCAAGAAGGATACCTACAAGACCCTCACCGGCAATCATACCTGACGAGAAAAGAACACCGTCGTTGATAATTTCCTGTTTTTCTTCTTCCTTCTTATTCATCTTTTCCATAAGAAGACGAATAACGCCACCAACCATTATACAAGCATTAAGCTGAACGGGAAGATATACACCGATTGCAAAGGGAAGAACGGGAATACCGATAATTTCAACAACAATAGCAATAAATACACCGATAAACACAAGACCCCAAGGAAGATCGCCACCCATAACGCCCTCAATAATAAGCTTCATAAGAGTAGCCTGAGGTGCACCAAGCTGGTCTGAGCCGAAGCCCCATGCACTGTCAAGAAGGTAAAGCGTTCCGCCGATAGCAAGAGCCGCAGCAACTGAACCGATAACTTCACCTATCTGCTGTTTTTTAGGTGTTGAACCTAAAATATAACCAGTTTTAAGGTCTTGAGAGGTATCACCCGCAATAGCGGAAACAATACAAATAATAGAGCCGATTGCAATAGCACTGCACATACCCTCAACGCCATCCATACCTGTAACCTTGAGAATAAGAGTTGCAATAAGAAGTGTAGCAATTGCCATACCTGAAACGGGGTTGTTACTGCTACCGACAAGACCAACCATTCTTGAAGAAACGGTTGCAAAGAAGAAGCCGAATACAACGATAATTGCCGCACCTAAAAGTGAAACGGGAATTGCAGGAATAAGCCAGATAAGTAATGTAAGAACAACAATTGCTATAATAACGATTTTTAGGTTAATATCCTGTTCTGTTCTTGCCTGAGATGCTGCACCTGTACCCTTCATGCTCTTCATCGCACCACTAAAGGTTTTAACAATAAGAGGAAGGTTTTTAATAAGGCTTATAATACCGCCTGCCGCAAGAGCACCCGCACCGATATATCTGATATAAGTGCTCCAGATAGCGCCAGCACCGCCTGAAGCGAAAATCTCGCTGATAGGTGCTGTACCGGGGTAAAGAGTGATATCTGCACCGAAAAGAACTATAAGAGGAATAAGCACAAGCCAGCTTAACATACCGCCGGCAAACATAAATGATGAAATTCTTGCACCGCAAATGAAGCCAACGCTCATAACAGCGGGGTAAATCTGAGTACCGATTTCACCTGCAAAGCCCTTCACACTTGCAGAAACCTCACCTGAAACGAGCTTAAGGCCGTCGATTATAAATTTAAATAAAGCGGCAAAGCCCATACCGGCAAAAACAGTTGATGCGTTAGCACCGCCCTTTTCACCCGCAAGAAGAACCTCTGCACAAGCAGTTCCTTCGGGGTAAGGAAGAACACCGTGTTCCTTTACAATAAGTGCATTTCTCAAGGGCACCATAAAGAACACGCCTAAAAGGCCACCGATAAGAGCAATAAGAGTGATTTCAAGCATATCGGGCTTGTCCATTTTCCCCTCAGCTGCCCAAAGAAAAAGAGCAGGAAGAGTAAATATAGCACCCGCTGCAAGAGATTCACCAGCAGAGCCGATAGTCTGAACAATGTTACTTTCAAGTATTGAGTTTTTTCGCATAATTATACGAATAACACCCATAGCAATAACTGCTGCAGGGATTGATGCAGAAACGGTCATACCTACTCTAAGACCGAGATATGCGTTAGCCGCACCGAAAACCACCGCAAGAATAACACCCATAATAATAGACGTTACTGTCATTTCGGGAGTCACCTTTTCGGCGGCGATATAGGGTTTGAATTCATTTTTGTTTTCCATGTTTTCTCCAATCCGTCAGGGCATAAGCACCAACGATAAAATTTATCAAGTTATTATAGCATAATATCGCAATAAATACAATACAATTGTACATTAAAGCATTTTTCTAAGCATCTCGATTAATAGATTATATACATTTTCCGTAGATTTAATATCTAATCTTTCGTTTACCGTATGAACGTCAAAAAGATTAGGACCTATAGCAATACAGTCAAAGCCTTTAATTGCTCCTGCGAAAACACCACATTCAAGCCCTGCGTGAATTGCTGCTACCTCAGGCTCCTTTTTAAATATTTCCTTGTAGGTTTCGGTGTATAAATCCTGCAAGCTTGAATTACTGTTATATTCCCAAGCGGGATAATGACCGTAGGTTTTAATTTCACAATCAAAAACGCTGAAAAAGACCTTTAATCTTTCCTCAAGATAATAAAGTGATGACATTTTATTGCTTCTTAAAGCAGAGTGAAGAATGATTTTATCCTCCGCTGTTTTTAATATGCCTAAATTAAGTGAGGTTTCAACGAGCTCGGGAATATCGGCACTCATAGCCATAACGCCGTTGGGAATACAAACGAGAGAAAAAATAAGATTTTTCGCTGTTTCATTGTCAAAAACTTCGTATTCACCATTGTCCTCGAAAACAATTTTGCCTATTAACTTTTCTCTGTCAGAAATCTCTTTTTCAATTTCTCTTAAAGCTTCATAAGCAGGTTTTTCAAAATTTTTCGGTTCTTTAACGCAAAGCTCGATGCAGCAAGAATTAGGTATCGCATTACTTTTATCGCCACCGTTTATTGAAATCATTCCGAAATCAAGGCCTTTAAGAGCATTTAAAAATCTACCTGCAAGAATATCGGCATTTGCTCTACCCTTATGAATTTCGACGCCTGAATGACCGCCTAAAAGACCCTTTAAAGTAACGGTAACCTTTTTGCCTTCCATTTTAACTTTTCTAACGGGAATTGCTACCTCAAAATCACTGCCGCCTGCACAGGAAACCGTAGCCGTATCATCCTCTTCAGAATCAAGATTTATCATTTTTTTGCCTTTAAGAAGACTCATATCAAGCTGTAATGCACCAATCATACCAACTTCTTCGTCAGTTGTGAAAACTGCCTCAATAGCGGGGTGAGAAAGCGAGTTATCCTCAAGAATTGCCATAATCATAGCCACCGCGATACCGTTATCACCGCCTAATGTTGTACCGTCAGCTCTAAGGAAATCGCCATCAACAATCAAGTCAATACCGTCTTTTGAAAAATCCTTTTGTGACTCTTCGGTTTTCTGACAAACCATATCAAGATGACCTTGAAGAATAACGGTATCTGCACTTTCATAACCAACCGAAGCAGGCTTATATATCACAACGTTGTCAGCATCATCTCTCACGTAAGAAAAACCTTTTTCTTTTGCGAAAGCTTCGCAAAAATCAGCTATTTTAACCATATCCCCCGAGCCTCTGGGAATACGACTTATCTCTTTAAAATAATGAAACACTCTTTCAGGTTTCAAAGTATTAATGCAATCCATTTTTATTACCTCTGTTTTATTTTTGAACAAAAAAAGTATACCACAACTCGCCCTTAAATTCAATGAAAAAGCCACATAACTCCCCTTCGACCGACAAAATAGCAGTATTTTATCAGGAAATCTCGCCAAAATCTTCCACTTGAAAACAATACGAAAAAAAGATTTTAAAAAAGATAAAAAAATATAAAATTTTCTCTTGACATACAAAAGCTTTTGTGTTATAGTAGTCAAGCATTAAGTCGCTGGTGTAGCTCAGTTGGTAGAGCAGCTGATTTGTAAT
>JAZROI010000019.1:0-12056 GCA_045648585.1 Acutalibacteraceae bacterium | reverse complement strand
GGAAAGCAATAACGTCTCTTAAAGAATCTGCTTTGAGAAGCTGCATAATAAGTCTGTCAAGACCGATACCCATACCGCCGTGAGGGGGAGGACCGAATTTGAAGGCATCAAGAAGATAGCCGAATTTCTGCTGAGCCTCTTCGTCTGAAAGACCGAGGAGCTTGAAAATTCTATCCTGAAGCTCGGGGTTTGTAATACGAATAGAGCCTGAAGAAAGCTCGATACCGTTAAGAACAAGGTCGTAAGCCTCAGCACGAACTGATGCTTTGTCAGTTTCAAGGTAGGGAAGGCATTCGGGAAGGGGAGATGTGAAGGGATGATGCATAGCAACAAACTGACCTGCATCCTCGTCCCAATCGAAGAAGGGGAATTCAACAATCCAGAGAAGATTGAAGCCGTCGCCGATAATATCAAGCTTCTTAGCTGTTTCATTACGAAGAGCACCTAAAACTGAAAGAACAGAGCTATTTTTTGTATCAGCGATAATGAAAACAACGTCGCCCTTTTCAGCACCTGCTTTTGCAAGAATTGCATTCATTTCGTCCTCAGTCATAAATTTAGCGAAGGATGAAGCTACACCGTCATCGGTAAGTCTAATCCAGGCAAGACCCTTAGCACCGATACCTCTTGCAAATTCTGTAAGCTTGTCAATTTCTTTTCTTGTGTAAACTGAAACTGCATTTTTAGCGGTAATACCTCTTACACTACCGCCACCCTGCACAGCAGAAGAAAATACAGAGAAGCCACAATCCTTAACCTCATCAGTAAGGTCAAAAATTTCCATACCGAAACGTGTATCAGGCTTGTCTGAGCCGTAACGCTCCATAGCCTCTTTATAAGTAAGGCGGGGAAGGGGAAGAGGAATATCAACACCGAGAGTTTCCTTGAAAACTCTTGCCATATAGCCTTCACCGATTTTAAGAACATCTTCCATAGTAACGAAGGACATTTCAAGGTCAATCTGTGTAAATTCAGGCTGACGGTCAGCTCTTAAGTCTTCGTCACGGAAGCAACGGGCAATTTGCATATATCTGTCAAAGCCTGCTACCATTGAAAGCTGTTTATAAAGTTGGGGTGACTGGGGAAGAGCATAGAAGCTACCCTGATGAATACGGCTGGGAACAAGGAAATCTCTTGCACCCTCTGGAGTTGATTTAATGAGCATAGGTGTTTCAATCTCAATAAAGCCGTTTTCATCGAAATAGTCACGGGTAATTTTAGTTACTTTGTGACGGAAAAGAATATTTTTCTGTAAATCGGGACGGCGAAGGTCAAGATATCTGTATTTAAGTCTTGTAAGCTCTGCAGTCTGACAATTTTCAACGATATCAAAGGGAGGAGTTTCACTCTTTGAAAGAACTCTTAAATCCTTAACGTCGATTTCAATATCACCTGTGGGAATTTCAGAGTTTTTAGAAGATCTTTCGCGAACAACGCCCTTTGCCATGAGAACAAATTCGCTTCTTGCCGCAAAAGCTTTTTCAAAAATTTCCTTGTCTGTATTTTCGTCAAAGGCTAACTGAACAATACCTGTTCTGTCACGCAAATCAATGAAAATAAGAGCACCTAAGTCACGTTGCTTTGCAACCCAACCGCAAACGGGTACTTCTTCGCCGATGTTTTCAGAGCGAAGCTCACCGCAGTAAACGGTTCTTTTAAGACCGTTCATATTATCCATATTAAAACGTCCTTTCGTAAGACAAATTGATTACTTGATTAGTTTAAAAGCTTATTTAATTTTAGAATTATTTAATGTTAATTTTCTTCTGTATTAAATAAACTGTGGGGTAGTGAAGACCGATAGCGGCTAAAAGACGGAAAATAGAACCGCAAATGCCAATAGATAATCCGCCACCGCCCATTGCGGCTTTTGTTCTTACAATATTGCTTGTAAATTTAACAGTATCAGAGTTAACAACAAAGCCGATAGGTAAAAGGTCTGAAAGCTCGGTTGTTACGGTCTGAACAACAAGGAAAATAACGAAGAACATCACAATTATTCCAATATTTCCAAATTTTGAAATCGGTGAAATATTAGAAAGGGTAATGCTTAACTGAAGAGCCTGTACCATAACTAAGGTTAATACCGCAAGGGAAAGAAGGAAAAATAAGACGCCTATAAAAATTGTAAGGAATGAGGGTACACCGAAAATAGTAAGTATACTCTCAACGCTGTCTAAAATCTGGTCCCCTAAGGTTTGCTGCACCTGATAAACCCACAAGAAAAGTGAGCCTATGAAAAGAGCATAAACAGAGAAAATCCAGATAAGACCTGAAACTGTTTTAGAAATAAGCAAGGAGCTTGTTTTAACGGGGATTGAAAGAGTAAGGTAACCCGCTCTTCCAAACATCGTTTTAGAAAACATAAGAGCTACGGCAATAAGAACAACAATACAAGCGAAGCCTAAAGCAATAAAAACAAGCATACCTCCTAAAACCTTCATAGCCTGTTGTTTTGCTGTAAGTGTGAAAATTTCAGCACCAACCGCAATTAAAGCAATGCAAAGAAAGATAGTTGAAATTGAATGCCACTGTGCTTTAAGGTCATTTTTTAAGAGCTTACCAAACATTGCTGAATACCTCCTTAAAAATGTCCTCAATAGTTTTACCGTCTTTAGTAAGTGCATCAACGCTATCGTTTATAAGCACCTTACCGTTACCGATAAAAAGACCGTGAGTAAATACAGACTGTAAATCATTAATTAGATGAGTTGAAATGAGGAGAGTTGATTTCTCAGCATAGTTTTCCATAATAAAATTAAGAATACTAGACCTTGTAGCAGGGTCAACACCGCCCATAGGCTCGTCAAGAATGTAAAGCTCTGCTTGTCTTGACATTACAAGAGAAAGAAGTAATTTTTCCTGCATACCCTTTGACATTGTTTTTGCTTTTTGCTTTTCGGGAAGACCGAATTTTTTAAGCATTTCAAGAGCCTTATTTTTATCAAAATCAGTAAAGAAATCGTTGAAATAATCAACTGCATCAATGTTTCTCATCCAATCGTGAACAAAGGTCTGCTCAGGAAGATAAGCAGTAAATGCCTTTGTTTTTTCACCGGGAACGCAGTCGTTTATAAGCACGGAGCCTTTGTAATCATGAATAAGACCAGTGAGAATTTTCATAAGAGTAGTTTTACCGCAACCGTTAGGGCCGAAAAGACCGATAACCTCACCTTTAGGAAGGGTAAAAAACATATCATTAAGAACGGTATTATCGCCATAAGATTTAGTTAATCCATGGACAGAAATAATATCCAAAATTATTCCTCCAATCAAAGAAATACAAAATAATTCAATTATATATTTTACACCCGAAAAGACAATTAGTCAATAGAAAAAGTAAGTTAGGAGTGTGGAGTTAGGAGTGAGGAGTGAAGGGGCACTACGTGCCGATTGTAAAGATGCCAGAGGCCAGATACCAGATGCCAGATGCTTCGCAGGGAGCAAATAATTTACTAATAGAATAAATTTACAAAGGCGGTGTACCTCTCTTGTGAAGAGAGGGGGACCGACACGCAGAAAAGCGGAGTGTTGGTGGAGAGTTATAGTGCCGTTAGGCACGTATAATAAAATCCTTTACCTATTATTCTCTATATTCAGTAGAAATTTTTACCCCTTTTTCTAAGGCATCACACACGTTATTTATTATATATTTAACGTTTTCAATATCTTTGTTAATCTCTGTATTTTCAAATCTTAAAACATAGAAACCAAGTTTTTTTAGATATTCTATTCTTTTGTTGTCATACTCTTTGTTTTCTTCGTAAAAATGTTGATATCCGTCTATTTCAATTATCAGTTTTAATTTAGGGCAAAAGAAATCTACAATTCGGGATTTATTGGTAACGGTTTTCTTTTATCCATTTCTTGTTCCTTTATTTTCTCGTATCAATTAGTTTACTGCATTTGAATCTTACGATTCAACTACGCTCCTTTGTCGCGTAGAGAACTCTCCACCGCCCGTTAAATTTTATTGTAAAAATTATTTATAGGCACGCTTAGAGTTTAATATTATAAAATAAGTATAAATAAAGGCGGTCCCCCTCTCTTCGAAGAGAGGTACACCGCCTTTTAAATTTATTCTGTTAGTAGGTTATTTGCTTCCTGCAAAGCATCTGGCATCTGGAAACTGGCATCTGGTATCTTTACAATGCCGACCGCAGGTCCCGACACTCCACACTAAAGCGCGAGCGTAGCGAGCTTTTACGCTTTCTTTCCTGTAACTGCTTTAATTACAAACAATGTACCAATCATAAGAGCGATTGCGATGGGAAGAACTATCATCCAGTTTGAAACAAAGCCTGCAATGATGTATGCAACCGTTGAAACGCCTGCAACTGTTAATGCGTAGGGAAGCTGAGTTGAAACGTGGTTAAGGTGGTCGCACTGTGCACCGGCGGAAGCCATAATTGTTGTATCTGAAATGGGTGAGCAGTGGTCACCGCAAACAGCACCTGCCATACAAGCAGAAATTGCTACGATTGTAATAGGCTCGCCTGCTTCAAATACGCTGAGCACGATGGGGATAAGAATACCGAATGTACCCCATGATGTACCTGTTGCGAATGAAAGACCAACAGCAATAAGGAAGATAATTGCGGGAAGGAATGACTGGAATGCACCTGCGCTACCCTCGATAAGCTGAGAAATGAAAATCTTTGCACCGAGAGAGTCTGTCATAGCTTTAAGTGTCCATGCGCATGAAAGAATCATGATAGCGGGAACCATAGCCTTGAAGCCTTCGGGAAGAGATTCCATAATAGATTTGAATGAAAGAACTCTTCTTAAGAGATAGAAGATAACTGTAAAGATGATTGCAACGAATGCACCGTAAGCAAGACCAACAGAAGCATCAGAGTTTGAGAAAGAATCTACAAAGCTTTCACCGCTAAAGAATCCACCTGAGTAAATCATACCGATAACACAGCTGATGATAAGGAAAAGAACGGGAACAACAAGGTCGCAAACTCTACCTTTTTCGTTTGCTTTCATTTCTTCAATAGCTTGCATAGTACCGCTTGTGAAAAGGTCACCCTTTTCTTTAGCGTTGATTTCATGCTTTTTCATAGGACCGTAATCAAGACCTGTGAGAGCAAGGAAAATCATCATTACGATAGTAAGTAATGCATAGAAGTTGTAGGGGATAGCCTGAATAAAGAGGCTGATACCGTTTTCTGCACCTGCACCTCTTGCGAAGCCTGCAACAGCGGCTGCCCATGAAGAAATGGGAGCGATGATACAAACGGGTGCTGCAGTAGCGTCGATAAGATATGAAAGCTTAGCGCGTGATACCTTACTTGCATCTGTAACGGGACGCATAACTGAACCAACAGTAAGACAGTTAAAATAGTCGTCAATAAAGATAAGGCAACCAAGAGCGATTGTTGCAAGCTGAGCACCAACTCTTGATTTGATGTGAGCAGCTGCCCATCTACCGAATGCAGCAGAGCCACCGGCCTTGTTCATCATAGCAACAAGAGCACCTAAAAGTACAAGGAAAATAAGAATACCCATATTGTAAGAGTCTGCAATATTTGAAATAAATCCGTCGCTTACAACGTGAACGAGAGTGCCCTCAAAGTTAAACTTTGCGTAAATAGCACCACCAACGATGATACCGATTACAAGAGAAGAATAAACCTCTTTTGTAATAAGGGCAAGTACAATAGCAACGATAGGAGCAAGTAATGCCCAGAAGGTTGCGTAAGAGGGGATATCCTCACGCACTTTTTCGATAGCAGCATCAACGTGGCTATCGAAATTTTCGTCAGCTTCAAGGTTGTCAGCATAGCTACCAACGTACTCTAAAGCAGAGTCGCCGTCTGAAAGGTCATATTCAACTGCACTTTCAGGGTCTTCGGGGTCGTATGTAACTGTGAAAACTGCTTCGTCGTCGGCAGCAGCTAAAACAACTGCATCCTCAGCAGCGGTTGCGGAGCAAACAGTACCTAACATAAATGTAAAGATACACATCATAAGAACCGCAATAAATCTACGTTTTCTTTGGTTTTTCATTAAAACCATCCTTTCCGTATTTCCATAAAATACATAAAATATTGTATAATGTAATTGCGTTTTTGTCAACAATGATATATTTTTGTCAAAAAGAGAGGAAAAGTCACTAGTCACCAGGCGCCAGTCACCAGTCACCAGAGCTTCGCAGGGAGCGAAAAATTTAAAGCTTAGCGGTAGCTTTTCATCCCTGTTGGGCTTTGCCCAATAGGGAGGGGGACCAAAAGCTTTGCTTTTGGTGGTGGGTAGTTCTCTTGCTCGTTAGGTTTATGTAAAAAAAGATTACACTTATCATTTTTCAGATGCAACGTTAGCATCATTGAAAATAAACCTAAGACGATAGTGAACTACCCTCCACCATTGTAAAATGCTGCTCGCTTGAAAATTTATTCATAAAAGCAACAAATGTTAAGTCCTCTTGCGGTGCCCAAAATCGTTGGCCGCTCCCTCTCGTCGCTAACGATTTTGACCGCTACGCCAACTCACACTCCCTTCATCCGCCACCGGCGGCGGTCGTGCTCCTTGCCCCCTCCCTATCCGCTAAAGCGGACAGGGAGGCAAGGCTATCGCTACAATTTAATTTAATACAAAAACAACAGGTCTGCGAAGCTATAATTTGCGTCGCAGACCCTATTTTATTATTTATGCTTTTTTATTTTTTCTTTATTCTTTAGCGAGCAAAGCGAGTTTTTTGAATCTGGAATTTTTATAATCGGCACGTAGTGCCCATTAATTTGCCATTTCCCATTTGCAATTTAGCTAAGCCTCTTAGTCACCTAAAAGTCCGTGAGCTCTGCCCATCCAATAGGGAAGAAGGTAGATGTAAGGCATAACCGTTCTCATACCGTTAGCACCGTCGGTACCGGGAAGTGCAGCGGCACGGTTAGCAGATTTCTTGTTAATTGTAACGAATTCCTCTGCACCTGAATCGCAAACGAACTGATTACCGTCGTAATTTACGATTAATCTTGAGCTATATTCAACGGGGTATTTAAGCTGAGGAGCACAGCCTAATTCCTCGGGTGAATAGTCAATAACGATATCCTTTCTGTAGCTGTTGTAGGTAGGCCATACAACAAGGTCAAGGTTCATTTCAGAAAGAGATTTTGCTGCATTCTCAATATCGCAGGGCTGATTTGTCAATGCACCGTAAACGACATTGAAGAAGGGTGAACGCTCAATTTTTTCATAATCAAAGTGGTGAGTAAGACCCATTTTGAAAATTTCCTTCTGAGCTTCGTTTTCTGTGTATGTAATAAGGGGATAAATGTTAGTAAAGTCAAGCTGGTCGTCGATATGAGCAATATGACAGTCCTCACATTTATACTGCATACAGTTCATAGCATAGTGATATTTTTCGATAAGCATATCGAAAACCTCGTTATACTTTTCGTCACCTGTTACGTGGTAAGTAGTTTTAAGGAAAGAGAGAATTTCAAGAGAGTTTGTACCTCTTTCAAAGAACCAGCGGTCATCGTTGTTAAGAAGCTCGGGCTCCCAGTTTGCCCAGGTTGTAGGCACGCCGTCAACGTCGCAAAGGTGGAAATTATTTTCGATAATATGGTCGGTAATCTTTTTAACTACCTCTGCAATTTTCTTTTTCTCTTTTTTATCAGCAACAAGGTCAAAGTAAAGACCGTATGCGAAATAATGACCTGTCATTTCGTCGCTTGAGGTTTCGCCAAGCCATTCGCAATCGGGGTTATCCTTGCAAATATGCCATTCCTCACGGTTACCCTTGCCAAAATCGGGGTCGTCAGAATATCTTGTAGCTCTTGCGGTAAAGCCTGATTTACCTGTAACCTCGGTAAGCTTAATCATAGCTTCAACTGCTCTTTTAGCATTTGCCTTTGCCTCGGGGCTACCCGTTGCTTTATAACGGAAGCACTGACTTGCACAGTAAAGACCTGTGAAAAGACCGTCGTTATCGGAGTTGGGGAGCCAGCCTGAATCTAAATCACCATATTTTCTGAGAATTCTGTCAACGTGATAGCCTTCGTTTCTCATAAAATATTTTTCGGTTAATTTATCAAAATGCTCTGCCTTTTCAGCGAGAGTCATATATTTATGAGTAATAACGCTTACGCCACGGGGAGTAACTGCTGCAATAGTACCGCTTTCAGATACTGCAAGCTTTGTTACTGTGGGGTGCATAAGCCAAGCACCGTATGAGAAGTAAGAAATTTTACCCTCAATAAGAGTGATAATACCTGTAGTTGTAGCAAAGTATTTCTTACCGTCGGGTGCAAAATACATATCGTTAAATGAGCCGTCGGGCACTGAATAAAAATCGTTACCGTTAAACCAATAATTTTTTCCGTCATAAATGTTAAGACCCTCGTCAGAGCCAACCCATAAATGACCGAGAGCATCTATCTGAAGACAGTTGATTTTTTTGCTCATAACGCCTGTGTTATCGGGAAGAAGCTCTGCCCAATGACGACGTTTGCCCTTCATTGATAAAAGACCTTCAACAGTTGAGCCAACGTAAACGGTTTCGCCGTATTTTGTTTTATTGTTAAGAGCTGCAAGACAAACTGTTTCGCTTGGAAGTTCTACAACCTGCTCAAATTCGTTATCCTTTAAAAGATATAAATCGTTTTCAGTAATAAGCCAAAGAGAGCCGTCAAGAGCGATAGAGATGTCAACAACGGGGCAATCAAAATCAGCAATTTTTTTGATTTTACCTTTTTTAATTTCCGCAAGAGAATTGCCAACTGCACCGTAAAGCTTGCCTTTTTTTGAGAAAAGCTTTGAAACCTTTCCCGTAAGCTTTTTAACGTTACCGTTATCATATTGGAAAAGGCTTTCACCGTTTGTTAAATAAAGCACTTCACCCTCAAAAGCAACGTCGCATACGCTTTCGGGATTGATGCCGTTTTCAGCGGTGATAAACTTTTTATCGTACTGTTTAAATTCACCGAGGTAAAGAGTTGATTTTTTCATAGCTACACTCCTAATTAAATATTCACAATTAAAATAAGTCTATCATATTTGCCGTTGCATTTCAAGGCTTGATATAATTAAAAAAATCTTGATTTAAAATCGATTGCAATATAAAATATTATTGTATAAATAATTTTAAGGCGGTGGGAAAGTGAGATATATTGCAGACCACGATTTTCATATTCATTCAACGGTTTCACCATGTTGCCATGATGAAAACCAAACTCCCGAGGCTATTTTAGAATATGCTAAGAAAAATGGCTTCAATAAAATTTGTCTTACAAATCATTTGTGGGACGAAAAAGTAAAAAGCGAAGCCGAGTGGCATGAAAAGCAAAGATTTTCCTGTTTAACCTCGGTTTTACCCTTACCGCAGGATGAAAGCGTTAAGTTTTTGTTCGGCTGCGAGGCGGATATGGACTATAACTACGTTGTAGGAGTAAGTGAAGAAAGACTTTCTAAATTTGACTTTATAGTTATACCCACAACCCATATGCATCTTGCGGGGAATACGGTGAGAAAGAAAATTGAAACTCCAGAGGAAGCGGCTGAAATATGGGTAAAAAGATTTGAAGAGCTTTTGAAAAAGGATTTACCTTGGAGAAAAATCGGAATAGCCCATTTAACCTGCGGTCATATTTTCAAAGGCAGAACCCCTGAGGTTATAAGGCTCATTTCTGACGAGGTTTTATATAAGTTATTCGAAAACTGCAGTAAAAAAGGGTTAGGAATAGAGCTTAATATGAAAACAATAGCTCTTTGCGAGGACGATAAAAGCATTTTGTTAAGACCATATAAAATAGCAAAGGACTGCGGTTGTAAATTTTATCTCGGTAGCGATTCTCATAAAACTACGGCATTTATCGACGTAAAAGAAAATTTTGAGGATATTATAACAAGCCTTGATTTAAAAGAAACAGATAAGTTCATATTACAGTAAATATTGATTTTATTGAATCTTTGTTATAATATGGAAACGTAAACAAAAACCACACTTTAAAAATATGAGGTGCTCTTTATGTTAGCAATGTTAGAAAATTTATTTTTACAGATAAGCTCAATTTTTATGAGCGTAATTCTTATTGTAGGAACAAGCTTTGGTGCGTTTGTTCCTGCTACAACAACCGAGGCGGTAAATTATCACGATACAAAAATTAAAAACGTAATTTACCTTATCGGTGACGGTATGGGGTTTAACCATCTTGAAAAAACAAAGAACGAAAGAGGAATTGAGCTTGTTATGGATACCTTTGCTATAAGAGGCGAATCAATGACTCGTTCTCTTACAAATAAGGTTACCGACAGTGCCGCAAGCGGTACGGCTCTCGCAACAGGCGTAAGAACGTATAACGGTGCTATCGGCGTTTATCTTACAGATAGTCTTGACGTTGTATCTCATCCTAAAAATCTTACTGAGCTTTGCCTTGAAAGAGGAATGAAAACGGGTGTTATTACAACCGATGAAACCTCGGGTGCTACTCCTTCAGCGTTCTCTGCTCACGAATCAAACCGTGATAAAGCAGGTGGCATTACAGAGGACCAGCTTAATTCAAAAATAGATATTATCTGGGGTACTGAAAACGGAGTTGCTACAAAAGAGGCAGCTAACAGCAAGGGCTTTACCTACGTTACAACCTATGACGAAATGATGGCTCTCGAAGAGGGTAGCAGAAGCTTCGCTCAGTTTACAAATAACCTTTGGACAGTTGAACAGTCTGATGAAAACACACCTAATTTAGAGCAGATGGCTGAAAAAGCTATTGACTTGCTCGATGATACCGACGAGGGCTTTTTCCTTATGATTGAGGGTGCTCATATTGATAAGCATTCTCACTCTAACGAGGACGCTAATATGACGGAAGCCCTAATGGAATTTGACAAAACAATTGAAATGGTGCTTGAATACGCAGAAAAAGACGGTGAAACTCTCGTTATCATCACCGCCGACCACGAAACAGGCGGTATCGTTAAAAACGGCGACGGCACTTATTCATTTACTCAAGGCTCACACTCTGCCGCAAACGTACCGATTTTAGTTTACGGCTCGGATAAGCTTATCGAAAACGGCGAAGTAATTAATAACTACGAAATCCCCATAAGAATTGCCTATATCCTCGGCTTCACCAAAGAGCAATTTCCTTTTGAGGTGAAGTAAGGCTCGCATCTCTCACGATTTAGTGAGGAGTTAGGAGTGAAGTGGTACTTCGTACCGATTGTAAAGTCACCAGTCGCCAGTAGCCAGTCACCAGTAGCTTCGCGGGGAGTAATAAATTGTAAATTTGCGAAGCTTTTCATCCCTGTTGGGCTTTGCCCAATAGGGAGGGGGACCGCGTTAGCGGTGGTGGGTAGTTCTCTTGCCGTTTTTCTTCAATTGGGTTGAAGAACATCACTTCTTTACTATTGCCTATTATCTCAAGTTCACTTTCGTATTAAGTTTAGTTAGATAGAACGAAAAGAAAGTAAAATGTATGAAACACGATAACGTAACTCACGAATTAGTTGACAGAGCAAGCAATTTAAGAAAAAATCAAACTGAGGAAGAGGGAAAGCTTTGGAATTTATACTTAAAGAAAATTACCCCTCGGTTTACCCGACAGAAAATTATCGGTTCATATATTGTAGATTTTTATTGCCCTAAATTAAAATTGATAATAGAAATCGATGGCGAACAGCATTATTTAGAAGAAAATAAGAAATATGAAGTCCGTCGGGAAGAATATTTACAAAATTTGGGTTATAAGCTATTAAGATTTTATAATAGTGATATTAATAAAAATCTTAAAGACACAGAAACAACAATATTTCATAGTTGCATAAATAGAGCAAAAGAATTGAATCTTGATATTGAAATTAACTTTAAATAATATGATAAAAAGGATAGTATATCGGCTGAATATACTATCCTTTAACTTTTTATCTTTTGCTATATTTGAATAAACCTAACGAGCAAGAGAACAACCCACCACCGTTCCGAATTAATAAACAAATAACAGACAGTATATCACACGGAATATACTGTCTGTTAACTTTTAATATATCGAAGAAGGGTCAACCGGTTGCAATATAGTCGTCTTGCTCGTTATTCACTTCGCAATACT
>JAZROI010000018.1:0-45288 GCA_045648585.1 Acutalibacteraceae bacterium | reverse complement strand
AAGTTCAAGGGTGTTCTTTTTAAGCTGAGCAGGATTTTCGCGGAATGTGGGCACAGTAATTGAGTGCAAATCCGCTACACCATAAAGGCAGTCATAATCCTCGCACATATTCTTCCAGTTTTTGAGTGCCCCAAGATAGTTACCCAAGGTGGGTGTACCTGTTGGCTGAATGCAGCTCAAAACTATTTTCTTTCTTTCGGGGGTCTGGTTTTCCATTGTTAATTTATCTCCTGAATTTATTAGAAAAGTCCTGTGATTTTGCCGTTCTCGTCAACATCAATTCTCTCAGCTGCAGGGCTCTTGGGAAGACCGGGCATAGTCATAATATCGCCTGTGAGAACAACGATGAAGCCTGCACCTGCAGAAACCTTAAGATTTCTTACTGTTACCTTGAAGTTATCGGGTGCGCCAAGCTTTGTTGGGTCATCGGAAAAGCTGTACTGTGTTTTAGCAATACATACGGGAAGATTTCCGAAGCCGTCTGCTTTCAACTGGTCAAGCTGTTTCTTTGCATTGGTTGTGAACTCGATTCCGTCACCACCATATACTTTAGTTACAACTGCTTCAATTTTTTCTTCAATTGAAGAATCTGTTTCATAAGAGAATGTGAAGTTGGAATTATCTTCCTCCTCGCAAAGGCGGACAACCTCTTTTGCAAGCTCTACGCCACCTTTACCGCCATCTGCCCAAACAGTTGAAAGAACAGTATTAACGCCAAGCTCTTTACATTTATTGATAATGAAATCGATTTCGTTATCTGTGTCTGTGGGGAAACGGTTAACAGCAACAACACAAGGAAGCTTATAAACATTTTTGATATTTGAAACGTGACGAAGAAGGTTAGGAATACCCTTTTCAAGTGCCTCAAGGTTTTCTTCGCCCAACTGGTCTTTCTTAAGACCGCCATGCATTTTAAGTGCTCTTACTGTTGCAACAACTACAACTGCATTGGGTTTAAGACCTGCGGCACGGCATTTGATGTCAAGGAATTTTTCTGCGCCAAGGTCTGCGCCGAAGCCTGCTTCTGTAATAGCATAATCAGCAGTGCTCATTGCCATTTTTGTTGCAAGTACTGTATTACAACCGTGAGCAATATTTGCGAAAGGTCCGCCGTGAACGAATGCGGGTGTGCCTTCAAGTGTCTGAACAAGGTTGGGCTTAACTGCATCAACGAGAAGAGCAGTCATAGCGCCCTGAGCTTTAATATCTCCGCAAGTAACGGGTTTGCCTGAATAGTCATAAGCAACAACTATTCTTGCAAGTCTTTCTTTAAGGTCTGTTACAGAGGTTGCAAGGCAGAAAACAGCCATAATTTCACTTGCAACCGTAATATCGAAACCATCTTCACGGGGAACGCCCTGCATTCTACCACCAAGGCCATCAACGATGTTACGAAGCTGTCTGTCGTTCATATCAACGCAACGCTTCCAGGTGATGCGCTTAACATCAATACCGAGAGCATTACCCTGCTGAATATGGTTATCAAGCATTGCAGCAAGAAGGTTATTTGCAGCACCGATAGCGTGGAAGTCACCAGTAAAGTGAAGGTTTATATCTTCCATAGGAACAACCTGAGCATAACCGCCACCTGCAGCACCACCCTTAACACCGAAAACGGGGCCGAGAGAGGGCTCACGAAGAGCAACGCAAGTATTATAACCGCAAAGATTCATAGCATCTGCAAGACCGATTGTGGTAGTTGTTTTACCCTCACCTGCAGGGGTGGGTGTAATAGCGGTAACAAGAATAAGCTTACCGTTTTTCTTCGCTTCCTTAAGATAAGATAAATCAATCTTTGCTTTATACCAGCCGTAAGGCTCAAGATATTTTTCGCCTACACCCGCTTTTTTTGCAATTTCGGTAATAGGCTGCATTTTACAATTCTGGGCAATTTCAATGTCTGTAAGGTAACTCATCTTCATTCTCCTTCTTCACTGACGTTTAATTTTTCATGGCAAAGCTTTTTAAAAAACTCAAAATTATCTTCACCGCATATATCGATATTGTTTATAAGTGAGTTTTGATAATCGTCAAAAAGCTTTTGTTTTTTTGACGGGCTTTTGGTTTCTTCAATCTGCTTGACAAGCTCGGTAAAGGTTTCGTTTATAAAACCTTTAATTATTCTGTCACGACGCTCGTTTATGTCGTTTAGCTGGTCAGTAGGACCATTCCCCTCAAACCGCCAATACGGCTCAATTTTAACAAGATTTTCAGTGCTTGAAATTAAATCTCTCATAGAGCTAAAAAACACCTGCGGATGTTTCGTTGTGTTAACGTTACGGGCGGCATTCGCACCGATTTTAATGTTTTTAACAACGTAATTATTGATTGCAGTAATAAGCAAATCATATGAGAGCAATTTTCTTGTTACGGGAATTGAAGATACAATTTTTTGAATTTCAATTCTTTCATCTCTGTCAAAATCACGGGGCTTATGAACATAGCCCTGTGGCTTTTCTTTTTTCTTAAAAAACATACCGATACATTCCTTTGCGAAATTACTTCTATTATAAAATTCTTTCCATAAAAAGTCAACAACAGGATTAAGGTTATTAGCCTTAATCCTGTTGTTTATTTTAAGCTTCAATTCTAAACTTTATTTTTTCGTTTTCACAATAGCATTTTACTGTTTTATTTTGCTGTAATTCACCCGAAAGCTTCATTGTAGCAATTTGGTCTTCAATTTGTGAGGTTATCTCTCTTCTCAACGGTCTTGCACCGTAAATATCGTCAAAGCCTTTTTCTGAAACAAATTCTATTGCACTAATATCAAACACAACGTTTATCCCGTTATTTTTGCATCTTTCTTTTAATTCATCTAACATTCTGCTTGCAATTTCTTTTATTTCTTCTTTGGTAAGACGGTCAAAAATTATGATTTCGTCAACTCGGTTTATAAATTCGGGCTTAAAATACTTTTTTAACTCGTCATTAACGTTCTTTTTAAGATACTCTTTTCTTGCTACATCCTCTTTTTCACCCGAAAAGCCTAATGAAGATTTATTGTTTGAAATAAGCTCTGCACCGATATTTGAGGTCATAATTATAACGCTATTTTTAAAATCTACTTTTCTGCCCGAAGTTTCGGTTAAAACACCGTCCTCCATCACCTGAAGAAGCAAATTAAAAACCTCTGTATCAGCCTTTTCAATTTCATCAAAAAGCACTATTGAATAAGGCTTTCTTTTAACCTTATCTGTTAACTGTCCCCCCTCTTCAAAGCCTACGTAACCGGGCGGCGAGCCTATAAGGCGGGAAACGGAATGCTTTTCCATATATTCGGACATATCAATTTTAATTATCTGTTGCTCCGAGCCGAAAAGACTAACCGCAAGAGCTTTTGTAAGCTCCGTTTTACCTACACCCGTAGGGCCTAAAAAAAGGAAAGATCCTATAGGTCTGTTTGGGTTTTTAATTCCTGCTCTTCCCCTTCTTATTGCTTTTGCTACTGCATTTACGGCTTCATTTTGCCCTACTATTCTTTTGTGAAGCTCGCTTTCAAGGCGGATAAGCTTTTCGCTTTCCTCTTCTGCAATTTGCGAAACGGGAATACCCGTCCAAGATGAAACAACCTTTGCTACATCCTCAGCTCCAACAGTTTTTTCGTTATCAACTGCGGAATCACGCCATTGTCTTGTTTTAAAACGCAATTCATTTGTTGCAAGCTTTTCTTTATCACGAAGAGAAGCGGCAACTTCAAAATCTTGATTATCAATAGCAATATGCTTTTGCTCTACAAGCTCTTTCAGTTTTAACTCTAACGCTTTTATATTATCGGGCGGTGTAAGGCATAAAAGACGCACTTTTGAAGAGGCTTCGTCTATTAAATCTATTGCTTTATCGGGAAGGAAACGGTCTGTAATATATCTTGCACCATAATCTACCGCAGCAATTATGGCTTCATCGGTAATTTTAACTTTATGATGTTTTTCATATTTTTCTCTTATACCGCAAAGCATTTCTATTGTATTTTCTCGGTCAGGCTCATCAACAATAATAGTTTGAAAACGTCTTTCAAGTGCAGCATCCTTTTCAATATATTTTTTGTATTCGTCAATTGTAGTTGCACCTACGAGCTGAATTTCCCCTCTTGTTAAAAAGGGCTTCAGAATATTTGCCGCATCTACCGCACCCTCGGCAGAACCTGCACCGACGATATTGTGAAGCTCGTCAATAAAAAGAATCACGTTACCGTCAGAGCAAACCTCGTCAATCATATTTTTAATTCTTTCTTCAAAATCGCCTCGGTATTTTGTACCCGCAACCATACAAGTCAGGTCAACACTTATAAGCCGTTTTCTTTTTAAAACATCGGGCACGTCACCCTCAGCAATTTTCAAAGCAAGACCCTCGGCAATAGCAGTTTTACCTACCCCCGGCTCACCTATAAGGCAAGGGTTATTTTTACTTCTTCTGCAAAGAATTTCTATAACACGCTCAATCTCTTTGTTTCTTGAAACTACGGGGTCAATTTCACCGTTTTCGGCAAGCTCGGTTAAATCTCTGCCATATTTTAAAAGATTTTTCTTACCCGTTTCAGTTGATTTGTGTTGCTTTGAATCTGTTAAGTCACTACTTGAAGCATCACTGTTTATTTCATAGGGCATAACACCTAAGGCGATAATTATTTTACACCCTGCACTTTGGCTTTCTCTTAAAAGTGCATTTAAAAGCTGTTGTGTGCCCGATTCACCCATTGGTGCATTTTTACCCATAGTCAATGCATTTTCAATAATCTTTCGGCATCTTGGGGTAATATCGTCGGGAGTAAGACTTGTAGGAAGGCCTATTCCTACAGTTGCTTTCACCCTTTCTTCTGCCTTTTTTAACGTAATTTTCTTACCTGCAAGAATAGATGCCGATACCATTCTCATATCTGATAAAAGGCCTAAAAGCATATGCTCACTGCCGATATAGGTATGACCTAAATTTTCTGCGGTTTCCACCGCATAATTCAAGGCGTTGTTGGCACTTTCAGTAAACCCTGTAAATCTATACATATAGCTCTCCTATTCGTTCTTTGTTAAAACTAAAGTTATAACGGTTAAATCGTCGTTTTTCTCATCCTGATATCTTCTTATATTTTCGCAAAGCTCGCAGGTAAACCCTCTTATGTTTCCACCCTTAAAATCTTTAAAACTCTTTTTGAGATAGGGTAAATCCTCTTCCCTTACGCCATCTGAAAACATAACTATTGCATCACCTACGCCGAGTGTACCCGTGCCACAGCTGATTTCTGTATTACTCAAAATACCGAGAGGTAAAGAAGAAAATGATATATCAATAAGGCGGTTGTTTTTCTTAACAACTGAATCTGATGCACCGCATTTATAAAACTCGGTATGACCCGTAAACAAATCAATAACTATTAAATCAAGAGTTACCGAGCATTCTTCACCGCTTTTAGAAATAAGAGAGGTATTTACCGTATTAATTGCGGCTTTTATTCCAAAACCGCCTTTAATAAGCTTTTCAAGAAGAGTTACGGCAAGACCTGAAGTGAGTGCCGCCTTTGTCCCCGTACCCATTCCGTCGCAAATAACGGCATAAAAAAGGCCTTTTCCGTCTTCAAAGGTTGAAAAGGTATCGCCCGAATATTTTTCACCGTTAGCACAAAACTGAACGCCTGCATTTAAAACCTTATACTCTGACTTTTCTTTATATACAAATCGTGTACATTCGCCCTGACGGTCAATTAAAGGTAAATCAAAGCTTCTGCTTGTTATTAGTTTTATTTGTTCACTCAAGGGACTTAAGGTAATTTTGCCTTTTTGTGATTTAATCTTTATTTCAACCGTCATTTTTTCAAGCTCGTTTATAACACAACAACATTCGAGCACCTGAAAAGAGCAATTCGTTGCTGCTGCTCTGATTCTTGCGGCGGTATCCATATCAAAGCAGATCTCTTTATCTAAATCCTCGCACAAGGAATCAAGAAGAGAAGAAACGTTTACGAACTGCTCTGCAACTAAAGAATTCATTTCTTTAAATCGCATTTCGTTTTTTCTTCTTATTTTATATTCACCGTAAAGACGGTTAAAGCTACTTGCTACGTTTTCCGTTCTTATGCACCGTGCAGAAAATTGTTGCGGTACGGTTTTATATTCTAAATAGACGCCCTCTTTTTTCATATTAAGTAAGGTGTTAAATGCATCCTGAGTATTTTCAAAGGACTCACCCCAACAAGAATCATACAAGCCACAGGAACCGCAAACACGTTCTTTCGTTTTTTTAGGAATGTAAGTGATATCGCTTTTTTCCGATTTTGATAAAGCCTCGTTTACGTTTGTTAAAGAGGAACAAATTTCAGTTGAAACTGCAGATGCATTTTTTATTTTATAAAACATTTCGCTTTTTACCGTATCTATTATCGGTGAAGTAACAGAGGGTTTTAACACACATCTTATTTGCTCGTCGAATTTATAGCTTAAGACTATAAAAAAGAGCGAAGCTATAAGAGTTTCGATTATTACGTTGTAATTTTCAAAGGTATCGTAAGACAATGCAGCAACGGCTAAGCCCGTAAAGATAAAGGCTACAACGCTTGCAATTCTGCCGAAGCCTGAAAACACACCTGAAAGTAGCCCTCCGAAAGAGTAAAAGCTTAAAAGAAACATATCGGCACCTGAAAGCCCCATTGTTATACCGCCACAGATACCGACGATAGCACCGCCCGCTTCTTTCGTATAATAACCGCAGGTTAATATCAGTAAGGAAATAACGATATGAACGGGATAAACACCGAATATATTAAAGTTTCTCAATGAAAGAAGAAGAATCATTACGGAAATAAAAATAGCCGTCGCTTCTTTAGAGGTTAAAGCGGTAACGCCACCCTTTAAACTTATTGAAGAAAAGCTTTTCATTAATAAAAACGAGGTTACGCTACCTACTACGCTTTCTGCAAAGCAAAGCATAACTGAAAGGATTGATACACTATCGGCAAAGGCAATTGCAAGACCCGTTACAAAAAGGCAAACGAAAACAACAATTGACGGTGTTATGCTATTATCTCTTATAGGCTTAAAGGGCTTTAATGCAGTCATTATCACGCATAACGCAAAAACTGCAGATGTATACCTTAAAGCAGAAACAGAATCTAAAGCAAAAAACCAACCTACTATTGCACCTAAAGAGGCTGTTAGGGTTAAATCCTTTGAAACACTTGCACTAAAAGCGATACCGAAAGGCGAAAACTCTTTATTAAATCCCGAAAAGCTGAAAAGCACACCTAAAGCGAAGCTTACGATATGCCTTACAACAGTTTTTTGAAGTGCTTTATTTTTCTCTTTTTGCCATCTTCCGCTGTACACCCTTACAGCATTTTTAACATTCATTTTTTTACTCCCGACATATTTTTATATTTTATATTGTAAATATATGGACGTGTAAAAACGGTCGGTATGTGTTGTACTTATTAATATATTTGTGGTATAATTTATATAAATTTGAATTATATTATCAAACGATGACGAAAACTCATATTTCGTAAGAAATTTGTAATAATTTTATGACTTTTTTTGTAATTTTGATTTGATATCCTTTAAGTGTAAAAGGGTCAGGGTGATTTTTATGTACAACGTTCTTATTTGTGACGACGATACGGCTATTCTTAAATCGATTGAAATTTATCTTAAAATGGAAGGCTACAATCCTCTTCTTGCCACAAACGGCAAAGAGGCCTTGAGCATTATCGGAAACAATGAAGTGCACTGCGTTGTTCTCGATATTATGATGCCCGTTCTTGATGGGCTTGAAACCACTTTAAGAATAAGACAATCTAAGAATATACCTATCATTCTTCTTTCTGCAAAAAGCGAGGATACCGACAAAATAACGGGTCTCGGCTTCGGTGCAGATGATTACGTTACAAAACCGTTTAATCCATTAGAGCTTACCGCAAGAGTTAAAAGTCAGATAAGACGTTATTGCTCTTTGGGTAGCCTTGAGAAAAAGCAAGGCGTTATCGTAAACGGCGGTCTAGCTATTGATACGATTGCTCACGAAGTAACCGTTGACGGCGAATCTGTAAAGCTTACAGCTACGGAATACGGTATAGTTGAATACCTTATGAAAAATCTTGGCTGTATTTTATCAACAACTCAGATTTACGAGGCGGTATGGGGTGAGCCCTGTATGGTTGGCGACAAAACCGTAACGGTGCATATAAGACGTATAAGAGAAAAAATAGAAATCAACCCTAAAGAACCCAAATATTTAAAGGTGGTGTGGGGAATTGGATACAAAATTGAAAAAATCTAAATATAACCCGCTTTTGAAGGCAACGGCTATTATATTAACTGTAGTTTTCGCTTTCCTTACAGGTTATCAAGGTCTTAACGCAATAAGAAAAGCATTGTTTTTCAACTGCACTGACGGAAACTTTTATCAAACGGAAGCCGTTCAGAGCTCGATGAGAAGCATTTTGTGGGACCTTCAAGCATTAAAGCCATTTATTGGCATTTACTCCGACGATTTAACCTTTGAGGAATTTCGAGAAACCGATTACGCAAAAGAGCAAATTGCCATTTTTGACCAGCAGGAAGAAAGAGCAATTAAGCTTTTCAGAACTATTCAGGAATTAAAAAAATTAAAGCCGGAAAATACTGAAGATGTAACTGTTCCTCAACTTCAAAAATGGGTTATTGATGCAAACGGTAATTATTTCAACACTGAAACCGGTGAAGTTTGCACTCCTGACGAATATTATAATTACTACAACAATCCGGATGAAGAATTCAATGAATTCACCGATTACAGTGACAACGAAGAGGTAACCTCATTTTCTGTTGAATATTATCCTACAGAACCAAACGAAATAAGTAGTATACCTATAACTGACGAGGAGCTTTTCAAGCTTAAAGAATCATACGCTAATTTCGATGAATGGAACAACAAATACCAGCTTTTAAGAGCTCATATTTTCGGATTGGTTGACGATGCTACAAGCGAAGAAACTATTTCAGCAGAATTTGATGACAAACGTTATTGGCGTTTAGATGAGATTTACAATACTGAAATATACAACGTCAAAGAAAGCTTAAACAGATACGTTAACGTTGAGTATTTGGTTATAGATAATAAAACAGGTGCTTTTGTCACTAACTCTGAAAAAAGTAATGCTGATTTTATTAAAGATTTAACTAAAGGTGATTTATATTTCATCAGGTTTGACGGTAATAAGCTTACTTCACCCCCTGCTATTCCCAATACCTCAACAAACTTTTTAAAATTCCTTTACGAAAGCGGTTTCTTTTATACAAGACCACTTGACGAGCAATATATCCGTGACTCTTTCACCGGTTACTCTCTCTACGTTAAATTAAATGAAAACGTTGTTCAAGGCGATAAATTCTTTAACATTGTAAATGCATTTAATAAGGTTGAGAGCAACAGCCTTGAAAGCTACGTTACGTCTGCTATTGCCTTTGCTGTAATTTCTATAGCCTGGTTTATTACCGCTTGTGTTTTCAGCGGTAAAAGAAAAGACGAATCTATAAAGCTTTCAGCAACTGACAAAATCCCCTTTATTGTTAACTTCCTTTTACACGGTGCATTACTTGTAATTGCAGGTGCAGGTGTTGTTATCGGTGTTGCATCAGATTTTTCATTAGATAACATTTTCAGTACCGGTGATGCAAACGCTCTTTTGTGGATAATTACCGACAAAACCTGTATATTCTTCGTAGGTCTTTGCTTCGCTGCTTTCTCACTTGTTTTATTAAACTTTGTACTTTATATTGTAAGAAACTGCAAAGCCGGTACTTTTTCAAACAGATTTATAACCTCATTTTCCGTTAAAAAGATTAAAAATGCTTACAAAGAAAGGCAGTCTTTAACAGAGTCCATAAAAAGTTTAAAAAGAAAAACAATAATTGCAATTTCAATATGGGCTGCAATAAACGTTGCACTTTCATTTTGCTGTTTAGTCGGCGGTGAAATTTTAATTATACCGATGGGTATATTTAACGTGCTTTGTGCGGTTTACATTTACCTTTATATAAGCGACGTTAACAGACTTATGGAAATTGCAGAGCAAATTAAATTCGGTAATTTCGACGTTAAAATCTTACCCGAAACATACGTAAAAGCCTTAAGACCCTTTGCAACTAATTTAAGAGATTGCCGTGACAGTATTCAAACGGCAGTTGACGAAGCAATAAAGGGTGAGCATTTAAAAACCGAGCTTATAACAAACGTTTCTCACGATTTAAAAACGCCCCTTACTTCAATCATCAACTACGTTTCACTTCTTAAAATGTGCGAAATTGAGGGCGAAGACGAAAAGAAATACATTGATATTCTTGACGAAAAATCAAAGAAACTTAAAAGACTTATCGAAGACCTTACGGAAGCGAGTAAAGCGACCTCGGGAAATATAAAAATGAATTTATCTGTTGTTAATCTTAACGAGCTTGCTTTACAAGCAGTTGGTGAAAACAGTGACGTGCTTGAAAACGCAGGACTTGACCTTGTGCTAACAGAGAGAGATACTGATATTTTCGTAAACGCTGACAGTCAGCATACATTCAGAATAATTGATAACCTTTTCTCAAACGCCCGTAAATACTCTCTCCCCGGTACAAGAGTTTACGTTGACGTTTACAAAGAAAATAACTACGGTGTATTATCAATCAAAAATATCAGCAAGGAAAAGCTCAACATCAACCCCGACGAGCTTACAGAAAGATTTGTCAGAGGTGATAATTCCCGTACTACAGACGGTAGCGGTCTGGGTCTTTCAATTGCCCAAAGCTTTGCAGAGCTTCAGGACGGTATATTTGATATTTCTATTGACGGTGATATGTTTAAAGCAACGATTAAATTACTTTTAAATAAGGAGCCAAAAGAAATAAAACCAGATACACCAAAAGAAGCTAAAACAGAATAAATAACCAAACAAATAAAAGAAGCATCTACTGATTCTCGTCAGTAGATGCATTTTTTATAAATTATTATTCTCTTTTGCAGATTTAAAATGAAGCTCTTTTAAGCCCTCAACCTCATCGCAGATAGCCTTAAGGTTGCAGTTATCACAGTCAAACATTACGTTATTCATAACCTGATTTAAAGCTTCGGTTATTTCGTGATTTTTAACCGCAATAGCTTCCAATTCAGAAAAATCTGTTTTCGGGTCGGTAATAAAGATGACTCTTACCGCCTTTACTGTCGGATTTTCTTTATATTTTTTAATAAACAAATCGCCGATTTTTTCAAAGCTCATTCCGTTTTTTAAAGACTCTTTTGAAACCCTTACAGCTTCCTTATGAGTTTTTGAGGTAGACCTCATCATATACCCCTCGGGTGAGATATGATATTTTATAAAATCAAGCTTTTTTAAAAGGTCATACGTATCCTGCGTTTCGGCAATATCATCAACCTGAATTAAAGTAACTCTCGCAAATTTTCTGTTACTCTTAATATCACCTAAATCATCACCGAAAACAACGGTTTCATCAGTTAAAGGCGAGGTTGTAACAAGATTAAAGCCTACACCGTCAAGCTCATATTTTGTAAAACGCTGTAAAAGCACCTGATTATAGCCTAAATCATTCCATGCAAGGCTTTCGTTATAAGGAAAGCTTTTACCCTTTAAACCGTCACAAACTTTAAAAAAACGGTCTGTTAACGAAGCAAAAAAATCCATTACAGTTTTTTATCCCTTTTCATATTGTCATAGTGCTTTTGAAGTGCATCGTAAACCTTTCTTACAAGCTTCATATCAAGGTTAAACCAATAAATTGCAAAGGTAACAAGGAATAGCACTACAACCACTGCCAGAATAATTAAAAATACTTCTAACATATCAATACTCCTTTGCCATACCCTTTTGACGAGCATACTCGGCTGCGCCTAAAGCACCCATAAGCTGAGGGTCGGTTGAAAGCTCAACAACTTTAATTTTAAGCACCTTTTCAATGGCTTTTTTAAGGCCGTCGTTTTTTGCACATCCACCCGTAAGAGTTATGCTATCGGTAACACCCGCTTTTTTAGCCATAACGAAGCATCTTTTTGCAACCGCCAACTGAATACCTGCAGCAATTTCATCCATAGGCTTACCCTCACCTACGAGAGAAATAACCTCGCTTTCAGCGAAAACGGTACACTGTGCGGTAATCGGGATAGTATTTTTAGCATTAAGCGAAAGCTTTGAAAACTCCGGAAGAGCTATTTCAAAGGCATTTGCCATTGCCTCGTAAAATCTACCCGTACCTGCGGCACACTTATCATTCATAGCAAAGTTTTTAACAGTACCGTCAGTATCAATTGAAATACCTTTAACGTCCTGACCGCCGATATCAATTATAGCTTTAACCTCTGGGTTTGTAACGTGAACACCCATTGCATGACAGCTGATTTCAGAAATATTTTCATCAGCAAAGGGCACTTTATTTCTACCGTAGCCCGTACCGATAAGATAGCTTAACTCTTCAGCAGAATTCAAGCCGTCAACCTGAACAATTGCATCGTTAAGGGCAATTTCGGCACTTGCAACGGGATTGATTTTACTTCTGTTGGTTACGTTTGCAACCATTTTTCCGTTTTCATCAAGAATTACGCATTTTGTGTATGTAGAGCCTACATCACAACCACCAAAATATTTCATATCATTATTCTCCTTTACCAAGCTAAATCGTCTTCGAAATCAAGCAATGATTCATCAAGGGGCTTTTCCTGCAAAACAGTTTGCATATATTTATTAACCTGCTCTCGCATATCTCTTCTTGATATTGTGCGAGGGTCCATAAGGTCTTGCTTAACCCAAATAAAGTTAATATTACGCTCTCTTGCCTGGTCATCAAAAATACCTGTAAGACCGTCCATACCTTTACAGGAAATCTGGTCATACATAATAACGGTATCGGCATTGTATTCTTCTACAATTCGCCACAGCTCGTCAACAACGTTGCGGTAACCGCCTTTTGTATGCTTTCTCATAATTGAACGCTGATAAGTTTTTGCCAAATCCTTAAGGGATTGCTCTTTATCCTCGGTATCAATTTCAAGATAGGAAATCATAGTTTCCATATCCATAACAACGTTCATACCCCAACAGTTTTCAAGCCAGTTTGCAAAGCTTGTGTAATAGTTTGCAGGGCAAGACCAAACAACTGCTCTGTGACGCATCTCTTTAGATACGGGAGTTTTCTTTTCATAGGCTTTCATCATAATTTTATTGACCTTTTCGTCAACCTTTAAGAATTTCTCGTTAGAGCCACCTGAAAGGTTGAAGTAAAAGATTCTGTAAAGCCAGAAGCAAGCACCCGTCATCTGAGGATAAGGTGTTTTATTGATATCCCATTTCTGTCTTTCGTATTCGAGCTGTTTATTGTAATCCTTCATTCGTTTGAAGTAGGCATCCCAATCGAACTTTTCGCCCGTTTGGTCTTCAATAAACTTAATAAGTGATTTAATTTCTTCAACTGCATATTCCTGAACGTCTTCACCGTTGTAACGAAGCGGAACACCAAAGCAATGAGTAGGAAGATTAAGCCTTCTGTCAAGGAATGAAGAGTTCATAATTGAGCCGTCGCAAGGCATATTAGTACCTATCATACAGCAACCCATTTTAGGATAATCGTCTTCAATCGCAACACCCGCTTCAGCACTGGGAAGAGGGCAAACGTCAGCAGGTACACCGAAGCTTTCGGTAACCTCAAGGTAAGGCGGTGTTATTTGCTGGTCAACCATTGAAGAGAGGAAAATCGGGAGCGTTTGCAAGGGCATAGGAATTAAATTCGGAAAGCCCGTAAACACTTCATTGGGAACGATTTCATCCATTAAAACAATTCTTTTTGAAAGCTTGTTGCCGGGGTTTATCTTTTCATCAGCTCTGAAAGAAATGTTAATAAGCTTTGTTGTATGCTTAACTATCATATTATAATGAAGATGAGCCATACGAAGCTGAGGACCTCGAAGACCTGCAACGTGCCTATCTACAAATGAGGGTGCAGAAAGATAAGAAGCCATCCAACGATATCGCCACAAGCCCTTTACGGTAGATATGGGTGCTTTAAGCACCATTTTAATCATATCTTTCCACGTGATGAGCCAACGGTAATAGTCATACATCGTATCTTTAAAGCCACGCCATTCTCTATGCTTGAGAATAGCGGTATGCTCTTTATAAAGCTTGCCGTAATCAGCCATTTTTGCTCATCTCCTTTGCTTTTTGAATCTTCTTTATTTCAAGACTTTCAACGAACGCCTGAACTCTTGTTCGAAGCTGACCTGATGCTGAAGCAGTATACTGACGGTCAACCGCAGCGGTAGGCACGCCGTAATCACCGCTCATAACGTAAGACGCAAGTGATCGCTCATAGCCCCAATACTCACAGAATTTTAACTGCTCGTAAAGAACACCGTCTGCATGATACTCATCAACAAGCTTTTTAACATAATCTCTTCGCTCCTGAACTTTTTCATGGCTCATAAAACGGGGACACTGACTTGTTTTTAAGTAGTGAAGACAAATTTGAGTTAATACGTCTTTTTCTTTATCAATAATAATTTCTTGTCTGCCGGGTAAAGCACCAAAGCAAAATCTATCGGCTACAACAAGAGCACCGCTATCTTCAATAAGAGAGGTGAAATCGGGGTCATCCATTTCGGAGCCAACAACAACTATTTTAGCTCTGTAATTTTTCTTTTGGTCGGGCTCTCTTGTTTTTAATTCTTCGGCTGTTTCACGAAGTGCAGGAAGTATTAATGCCTTGGGGCAACAGTATGTAATAAGGTTTAAAATATGATACTCGTACCCCGTAATTCTCGGATTATCTTCTTTTCTGTACTCCCCTATTTCAGTCATAAGACGACAAACCTCATTATGCTCTTCAACGGCTTTAAGAAGTGCCTCATCGGAAGTATCAACACCGTAAACCTCAGATAATTTATCAAGAATTTTAGTTCTTGTTTGGTTCACATAATGCTTTACGGTATGGTCTTCAATCTTAAAGGGTGCATCTAAAAAGGTTAAAAAGAATTTATCCTCAGGCACTAAATTAAGAAGCTCGAAATGCTCCGCAGTTCTATTCATTTCGGAGCAGGTTTCAGATGCTAACAGAGCATTAAGGAAGTTATAACCGCCCTCAATAGCACGCTCTAAAATAGCCTTAGAATAGCCACAAAGGAAGTTGCTCATATAATAAGTTGCAATATCCATTGAGCCAGTACGAGGAGCTCTGAGCCTTACAGAGAAGCAATTACCGCAGTTAAGCAAAACCTCGGGAATATGGTAACAGGTATAGCCTAAAGCAATTCCGCCGTCATTTTTTGCTTTTTTTACGAGCTCATTATTTGCTTCTTGTAATAAATTTTCGAATTCGTAAAGATGCTTTAAATCCTTCATAATTAAATTTCATCCTTTATTATTTCCATAGCTTTAAGTGCTTTTAAGGCACCGTTTACAACGTTTGAATCATCGGGTAAATTAAAGATGTTTTTACCCTCGATATCATATATAGCAAGGTTTTTGTCGGTTTCAATATACGATAAAACGGGAATTCCGTTTGTATCTATAAACTCAATAACGCTTTGGTCGGGAATTCTGTTTACAATAGCACCGATTTTTTTGTACATAACAAGCTCATCGGCAACGTCTTTAATAGTTGATATAACCTGTGTGCCTTTTTTACTTGCATCAGTTATAAGTAAAAGATGGGTAACCTTTTCCATAACTCTACGGTTAATTTGCTCAATACCCGCTTCACCGTCAATAACAACGAAATCAAATTCATCAGAAAGAATTTTGATAACCTCTTTAAGATATGAATTGATTTTGCAATAACAGCCTGCACTTTCAGGTCTGCCGACTGCTATAAAAGCATAGCCGTCCGTTTCAACGAGAGCATCGAAAAGCTTATAACGGGCATCACCTAAAAGCTCAACGGCTTCTTTAGTCTGACCATCTTCAACAGAAGAGATAATCTCTTTTCTTATATCATCAATAGTTGTTTTAACCTCAATACCTAAAGCAGTTGAAAGGCCAACCGCAGGGTCAGCATCAATAGCAAGAATTTTCTTGTTGGGAAATGCTTTAACGAGAAGCTTTACAATAGTAGCGGAGATTGAGGTTTTACCTACCCCACCCTTACCCGAAAGGGCTATAATTGTTGAATTTGAAGACATAACAATTCCTCCATAATTTCGCTTGTTAATATTATATCATACATTATCTTTTTTTCAATAAGTAAATATAAAGATTGATTATCTGTAACTACAATAAATTCGTGCGAAGCACAACATCATTACGAAGCACATCATTGCAAACCTCTTCATTTGTCGTAAGAACAAACGTAGTTTAAAACAGTCTTTTTGTCATTTGACAGTAAATCAGGAGCAACCAAAACAAAAAGTGACGAAAACCTTGTGTTTTCGTCACTTTTTGTTAATTGTTTTCTTTTGCGGTATTTAGAGTTGAAATCAAAATTCTTTTAATTTCAAGGCAATCATCAAGAAGAGATTCACCTTCTTTATTAGATATGTATTCTGATAGAACAAGTAAACGAAGCCAATATTCTGTTTCGGCAGTTTCTTTTAGTGAGATTTGAAGTTTTGCAATAAAATCAGCTTTACTAACTCCATAAATTGCTTCATTTCCATTAGCACCTATGCTCGTTGCACTTCTCAAAATTTGTTTAGATATAACCGTTTCGTGTTTCTCTTTTGTAAGATACTTGTTTAACTTAATTATTCGTGCGGCAAAAAACAAGGATTTATCTAACAAGGGGTTCTCTTTTTTCATAAGCCTCTACCTTAAATTTAAAGAATAAAGAATAATGAATAATTAGAAGCGGCAAAAGCAAATCATTTATTATTTCTTATTTATTCTCTATTCTTTCTTATTTTAGGCGAGTTCACCTCGCCGCTTCTGGCACCCGCAATAGGAATCGAACCTATATCTAATCCTTAGGAGGGATTTATTCTATCCATTGAACTATGCGGGCATATTTAATTCTTTGGTATTATATCAAATTACAAGATTTTGTCAAGGCAACAGATAATGTCTGTTGCCCCAACTCAATTATTTTTGTTTTTATTTTTAAAGATTATAAATTTACTGAAAACGTAGTTTATAATAACAACTATAACTGAAAGGATAATCTTAACTATAATCTGACCTGATATTGAGATATTGAAAACTGTTATTCCGTTATCGCCTAAGCCCAAAAGGTCAATAAACAGCCACATTCCGCCCTCTTCAACACCGAAGCTGAAGAGCCTTGCACCTACGAACTCAAGAAACTCTTTACCTGCGGTTTTAAATGCCCATGATTTTGATTCAAAAACGAAAATCTTATTTGAAACAAAGGCAAAAATCACACTTACTACCCAAGAAAGAGCATTATTTAAAAGGTAGGCATCCTCACCGAATAGCTTTGTAAAGCACCAGAAAGCGAAAAAGTTTACAACCGTTGCTAATACGCCGTAAATAAGATAAACTATCAGCTCTTTATATTTAAAAAACAGCTCTTTAATCCTCGTCATTCTTGCCTAAATGCTCCTTTAAAATATAAATAGGTCTGTTTTTAACCTGCACGTAAATTTTTGAAAGGTATTCACCTAAAATACCCAGGCAGAATAACTGCATACCGCCTAAGAACAATACAAGAACAACTATTGTTGCGTAACCGGGCACGTCGATACCCGCAATAAGCTTTTGAAGAATAACAAACACAAGGTATAAAACTGATATTATTGAGGTTGTAATACCTATTGCAGTTGCTAATTTCAACGGGAAGGTTGAAAAAGAAATTATACCCTCAACAGCGTATTTAAAAAGCTTTCCTACGGTCCATTTTGTTTCACCAAATTCACGCTCTTCAACTGTATAAGGGATATAAGCGGTATTAAAGCCCACCCAACTGAAAATACCTTTTGAAAAACGGTGATACTCACTCATATCAAGAATTGCTTCAACCATTGAACGTTTCATTAATCTGAAATCTGATGCACCGTTAACAAAATCAACGTCCGCAATTTTATTTATAAATTTATAAAAGCTTGATTTTACACCTGACATCGCCTTGTTTTCTTTTCTGTTTTCTTGATATGCGGCAACGCAATCAATATCCTCATCGGAATTGATTTTATCGAGCATCTCTAAAACAACCTCGGGGCGTTGCTGTAAATCGGCGTCAATTATGCAAACGTAATCACCCTTGGCGTTTGAAAGCCCTGCATACATAGCAGACTCTTTACCGAAATTACGGCTAAAGGTGAGCACCTGAATATTATTATCTTTTTTATTCTCATCATAAAGCTTTTTTAATTCTTTATAAGTGCCGTCTTTACTACCATCATTCACGAAAACAACTTCGTAATCGGTAATCTTACCGTCAAACGCAGTTTTAACAGCTTCAAAGAAACGCTTTACGTTAGCCTCTTCATTGTAGCAAGGTGAAACAAGTGATAACTTCATAAATTTTACCTTTCAATTCATAAAACATTATCAATAATATACCACAACCGCTTTAAATATTCAATAAGACGGTAAAAAATATGAAAAACTTAAAAATTTGTTTTCAAATTATTGAAGATTTAAAATCTTATGATATACTTTATTTATCATTTTAAAAAGAGGTTTTCGTGATATGGTTAAAAATCATTCGGATAAGGCGGCAGAATTATTCTGTAACGGTTGCAACTGTGCTCAAGCAGTTTTCGGTGCTTTTTCAGAGGATTGCGGTCTCGACTTCAACACCGCATTAAAGCTTTCCTCCTCATTTGGTGGCGGTATGGGAAGACTAAGAGAGGTTTGCGGTGCGGTTACAGGTATGTTTATGGTTGCAGGGCTTCTTTCGGGCTATACAGATAACGACACTAAAGAAGCTAAGGACAACCACTACAAGCTTATTCAACAGCTTGCAAACGAATTCAAAGAGGTTTATTCAACGTATATTTGTAAGGATTTATTGAAGAATATTGAAACCTCTACCTCACCTATTTCTTCACCGAGGACTGAAGCCTATTACAAAACAAGACCTTGTGTAAGGTTTGTTGTAACCGCCGCAGAAATTCTTGATAAGCATTATTTTTCAGAATAAAAAATCACTGTCAACCGACCAACAAAATCGGTTGACAGTTTTTGTTTTATATATCATTTTATTTGAGTAGCTTACGCTTCTCTTTCGGAAGAATACTTTACGTCAATTGCCTTTTTAAATAAAAGCCAATCGTATTTAGGACGCCAATCATCGCCGACCTCTAGCGTGCCGAATTCATCTTCGCTGACAGCAACGTTCATTACCGTAACGCCCTTTAACTCACCATCCTCTTTATAACAGGTATCCCAAAAAGCGTGATGACCGATATAGGTAACTGATTTGGGGATATAAACGTACTCTAAAGCCTGATTATAGCTAAAAGCATCAGAGCCTATAAACTTAAGACCATCGGGTAATGAATTATAGACGTCGCCTAAAGGCTGTTGAGTTGTAAAATGAGTATCTGTTACATCATCAGCCATATAAGAATAAATATTTGTAAGTGACGGAGTTGTACCCCATTGGTCAACTCTTTCGTGAAGCTTGAAAACTGCTAAGGTTTCAATCGTTTCAAGCCCTTCAGGTAAATAAAGCACGCGAAGGTTTGCATAGTTAAAGCACATTTCGGCAATTTTCTTTACCGAAGACGGAACAACGTAGGTTTGAATATCCTTTTCATATTCGGGGGTAACCTCGTCTTTATAAAGCTCTTTTTCGTAGCCGTATTTCTGTCTTAAATATTCATCGTGGTCACAAGGATAGCAAAGAATTTCTGTTTTATCCTTGTTATAAAGAACACCGTCAACGTCGCAGTAATTAGGGTTATTTTCGTCAACCTCAATATTCTGCAACGCCCAGCAAGAATAGAATGCTTTTCCGTCAACGAATTCAACGTTTTCACCTATTCTTATGGTTTTAATTTTATCATCGCAGTTGAGGGTAAATTCTCTTACAGACGTAATAGGCTTATTTGTATCCTTTACAACCTTAAAGTTTGTTTTGGGGTCGTTGTTACCTGCAATATACTCAATATCAGAAACGTAATCGATATCGAGCTCGTAAAGATAACCCGTGTTACTGAATTTTGAAAATTCAATACCATTTTCAGTTTCGGTATATTCAAAGGTGTCATTCTGCAAAGCCATAACACTAAAATACATTGAAAGCGAAACCGCTATTATAATAACAATAACAAAGATTGCTTTTTTGAAATTATAATATTTATAAGGCTTGTTAATATGAGGTGCTGCAAGACCGGGAACCTGATAAGTCCATATTTCGTCTTCGGGGATATCAAGCTGAACGTCAGTCTGCCAATCGTTAACTTTTTTCTTCTCTTTTTTACTCATTAGACTCCCCTCCTATCAACCTTTATAGCCGCCGGACACAGAAGCGCCCTCTTCCTGAGCTTTCTTTTCTGTAACCTCGGCACGTCGTTTTAGAACTTCCATAACGAGATTCTGTTTCTTATTATCATAATCCCAGAAAAGATACGGAATCGTCATAAGGAAGAAGCCTATTGCATCAACGATAATCGGCACAACAACTATATTTCTTCTTGAACCGTCAAAGAAAAGAATTTCCCAGTTACTGTTAAAGCCGTATTTAAGCAAGAAAATAGGAATTATAAGACCCACAAAGTTTTTTATAGGATCTGTAAACCAACCGAAAATACCTGCAAAGCTTTCAAGACGCTCACCTGAAAGATACATCTGATAGTCATTGATACGCACGCCCATATCGTGACCCGCAGTAGTGGGAACGGTTTTTGTCATTTCCATAAAGAAGAGACCAACAACGCATATTGTACCGCAAAGGGCAAGATTATCACCGAGAGTCCACATAGCAACGGCAATAACTGCATTACCGATTGCACGGCTCAATTGATAGAAAATCATAATCTGCTTGTATGAAAACCTCTTGAGGAAATAAGGTGATAATAAATCGGGCGGTGTACCCGCAAACGAAATAAGGGCAACCAATAATGAATAAGGAAGGCCGCTTAAACGGAAGGTGTAGAAATAAAGAATTGTTGCAAAGGGCAACATACCGTTGCCGAGAGAGTCAATAAGACCTACAACTGTGTTAATAAGTAAATATTTATTTTTAAGAACGCCTAACATACCGTCCCAGAATTTAATCTGAACCTTTTTCTCAATAGGCGGTTGAGGAATTCTTTCTTTAATTCTGCCTGCAAGACCCATTGTAAAGGCAGCAGAAATACAAAAGGTTATCGGGATAACGAATCTATAGAAATTAATATCTGCCCATTCATGACGAAGAGTACCTACGATAGCAGGAAGAATGATTGCAAGAATAGAGTTAAAAATATGAGAAAGCTTAACGGGATAGCTACGAATAAGAATTCTTTCCTGAAGATTAGGGCTTATTCTCTTCGAGCATTCCTCAAGCACGTTACCGAAACCAAACACGTTATAAGTAGCAAATAAAAGGTTTGCAACCCATACGCGAGTAGCAACGTCAGCAATATTATAAACGGGAAGCCATCCAATAAGAATAACCATTATACATTTCGGCACAACGTCACAGTAAAGACTGTATTTATATCTACCGTATTTGGGCAAAAGCTTTTTACGCCAGAATATATTACGTGCACCGACCCAACCTGTATATAGGAAGTGGGTACCAAATGTTTTAAAACAGGCGGTAGCATTCATACCCTCAAAGCTATTAAGCATAGTAATAAATGCACCCGACTGGTCAAATAGCCTTGAATAGTCAAACAGCAAGGTTGAAATACCGAAGCCCATCATAAGACCGTAAACAAGGTAAACCTTTTTCTCCGTCTTTTTCGGTAAGAAGCCAAGGTTATCACAAACATACCACCAGATAAGTGCGGAAATATAACCTAAAGGCATATTCAAAAGACCGATAACAGAGAATGTTAAATACGGTAATTTGTAATGGTGCATAATAAGGAAACAGCTTGACCAGAAGCCTATGTATTCAAGAGTTTTTGAGCCTGCATAGTTTGCACCAACGCCAATAACAACGTCTTTATATTCCTTATAAGGAACATAGTTACCCTCGGCTGGGGTATTCCAATGCTCTTTAAAATCGGCAAACAAGCCTTTAGCCTTATCAACTACCGAAGCTTTACTTTCATTTGCCATAAAGCGTATTACCTCCTCAAATTATTTCTTTAATTTTAACATATTAATTCTTATATAACAATTAGCAAAAGGACTAAAAACACCCGCCCTTTTTTGACAAGGACAGGTGTTTTAGTTTTTAATATTTCTTTAATTTAAGCTTCGAAGTTTTCAATCAATATTTATCAACGTCTTCAACATCAAGCGTGAAAACAATTGCACCGCCTATTGCAACCTCTTTTGCAAAATCATCTTCTCGAAGGCCTGTTCCGAAACCGCTCGTTGAAGTTGTTGTTTTCGTTCTTTTCTGTGAATATTCTTTGATTATAGTTTTTGCTTTCGCTACTGTTTCATCTTCTGCACCGATAAGAAAGGTTGTATTGCCAACCATTAAAAAACCACCGGTTGTTGAAAGTTTTGTTACTGTAAAGCCTTCTTTTGTAAGTGAAGAAGAAACAACTGCACTATCATCATTATTAACGATTGCTATTAAAAGTTTCATAATAAATTCCTTTCAATTATTGATATTAAAGTTTAGGTAATATCATAGTTTTACTCTTTTTATCAAGCTTATTAACATCAGGGATTTCGTAACGGTTATCGTTTGCATCTTTTATAAGCACTCTACCGTCATAAAGGGGCTTTATTGCTGTAAGATGATTACGGATTTCGAAGGTGCATATACCTTTGTCGGTTTCTGCTGTCCACATCCATATTTTAAACCGTTCACTCATTTTAATAAACCTTGTAATTCTCGGCATCATATAATACTCTCTAAGGCAGTTTTCAACAACCGCCTTTGATTCGGGCATAAGGTCATCAACGTTACGTATAACACCGATCTCGTTACCCTCTGAATCCATAAGAGCAATATATTTATTAAGACCTGTTATAGGGAACATTCGGTGAAGCTCAAGCTCAGTGAATTTTTCCCCGGTATAGAACTCGGCATCAACGAAAATTTTATCGTTTTCAGTTAATCTGATTTCAGAGCCTTCAATATATCTGGGCATTCAACTCACCTCACTCAAAATTCTCTTCAGCTTTTCGTTTCTGAAGCTGTTCACCCATAGACTGAATTTCTACAAGCTTATAATATTTACCTTTTTGCTTTAACAACTCTTCAGGTGTACCGCACTCAATGATTTCACCCTTGTCAACAACCACAATTTTGTTAGCTTTTCTAAGAGTTGAAAGTCTGTGAGCAATCATCAAGGTTGTTCTACCGCTTATAAGGCGTTCGATAGCACCCTGAATAAGATGCTCTGTTTCAGAGTCAACCGCAGCAGTAGCTTCGTCAAATATAAGTATACTCGGATTTTTAAGAACTGCACGGGCAATTGAAACCCTTTGGCGTTCACCGCCCGAAAGACCGACTCCCCTTTCACCTAACATTGTATCGTAAGCATCGGGAAGCTTTGAAATAAAGCCGTGTGCGTTTGCAACCTCAGCTGCGTGAATAACCTGTTCAACGTGAACGTTACCGCTACCGAAAGCAATATTATTGAAAATTGTATCACGGAACATTAGCGGCTCTTGCTGAACGTAACCTATTGAATCACGGTAATACTTCATATCAACGTTTTTGATATTTTCACCATCAATAAGTATCTCACCGTCGTAGTCGTCATAATAACGCATTATAAGATTTATCAGGGTAGATTTGCCCGAGCCCGTTGTACCTACAATACCAACGATATCACCCGGCTCAATGGTAAGATTAATATTTGAAAGAACCTTTTTTGAACGGTCAAATGCAAAGTTAACATTTCTAAACTCGATTTTACCTTTCATTCTCTCAAGCTTATTACCCTCACCGAAGTTATGCTCAGGCTCTGCGTCAATAATATCAAGGATTTTTTCTGCAGAAGCTAAAGTATTTTGATAAGTATCGCTCATATTTGCAAAAAAGTTTACAGGGTTGTAAAACATACTCGCATATGAAACGAAAGAAACGAGAAGACCTAAGGATATTTCACCGTTACCGTCAATAACCATTCTACCGCCTAAAAACCAAATAACGATTGAACCGCAGGTAACAAGGAACGTTATAAGCGACGGAAAAACTGCCGCAGGAACTGCAACCTTCTTATCTTCTTTATACCATTCGTCGCAATATCTTTCGAATTTCGATATAGTTTCTTTTTCATTTGTAAAGGCTTTAATAACCCTTACACCCGGAATTGAGTTTGCAAGAACAGTTGAAATTGAAGCGCTTCTTCGCCACAATCTCATATATTTAGGACCGATTATTTTACCGAACATACGCCCTGCAATTACAACAACAGGAACAGGAATAAGGGAAAACAAGGCTAATTTCCAGTTCATACCAAACATAATAACCACAAGACCCACAAGAGTAAACCCTTGTACAACCGCCTCTTGAGTTATCTTCATAATAAAGGCTTGAATAACTCCTGCATCGGAATTTACCCTGTTGATAACCGATCCTGTTGATATTTTGTCATAAAAGCTCAAGGGAAGATATTGTGCTTTTTCGTATATATCTTTTTTAAGATTAAGGGTTATTCTGTCACCGGCAAGACGTAACCTATACGAGCGAAAACCGTTCATTACGTATTGAAGAATATATATTGCTAAAAGTGCCGCAAGTACTTTTACAAGCATTGCAGAATCTTTACCGGGAATAACTTCATCAACCATAATTTTCGTTATATACGGAGGCACCAAAGAAAGCGCAGTTGCTATCACCGAAAGGAACATACAAACTAAAAGTGATTTCTTTTCGGGAATAACATATTTCGCAAATTTGGAAACAATCTTACCTTTGCCCGAGCAATTTATACATTCTGCTTCGGGATTTGGCAATTTTCTTCCGCATTTAGGGCAAAAGCAACGCTGCTTATGATATACAGATTTTACTGTTTGGGCTTCATCCTCAATATCGGCACCCTCGTTTACAGCATTAACAAAGACTGCCGCAGCATCTGCAACCTCTGCGGCTGCATATGAAAATCTTAGAAGCATTCTTTTTTTACCGTTTTTAAATTTAATCTTAAAAACAGCGTTACCGTAAAGCCTTTTTACGTCAGCCACTTCTATCTCATCGTAATTTACAGAAAGAAAACCGCTTTCGTAGCACTCGTCAAAGGCTACTAATTTTTCTTTTGTAAACACCAGCATAGAGTCGCCGTATTTACCGTTGAGATTCAAATCACCAACAACAATAAAAAGAGCTTCGCCCTCTTTAAACATCTGTTGATACTGACTTTCATACTGCTTGGGTATAGGCTTGTTTGTTATTTCTTTCATAATTTGTTCACCCCTGAACAATAACCAACGAGAGTATAACCCCGTACTGTGTTCTACCCCGTCTGCTATAGAAATAGGCGGATAGCTTTCACTATCCGCCTTCATTATATCAACTAATATAAAAATGTAAATGGGTTTGAGAAATTTATTTTTAGTGTTTACTCTTTTCGTCACGCTCACGGATAACGAACCTTACGGGTGTACCCTCAAGACCGTAAACCTCACGTATCTGATTTTCAATATATCTTTGATAACTGTAGTGGAAAAGCTCTGCATTATTTACAAAGCAAACAAACGTTGGGGGTCTTGTAGAAGCCTGAGTCATATAGAAGATTTTCAAACGTTTACCCTTATCCGTTGGGGGCTGAACTCTAAGAGTTGCCGCCGCAAGAATTTCATTAAGCTGACCAGTTTTTATTCTCATCGCATTCTGAGTATCAACGAATTTGATAAGCTCGTAAAGTCTTTCTAATCTTTGACCTGTTTTTGCAGAAATAAAAATGATAGGTGCAAAAGACATAAATGAAAAATCTTTCATAAGCTGTTTGCGGTAAGAGTCCATAGTTTTACCGTCTTTTTCATAAGCATCCCACTTATTAACGGCAATAATACAACCCTTAGCCTGCTCTAAAGCTCTTCCCGCCACTTTGCTATCCTGCTCGGTAAAGCCCTCAAGAGCATCTATCATAATAACGCAGACGTCAGCTCTTTCAACAGCCATATCAGTTCTTAAAACGCTATATTTTTCAACTGCATCATCAATTTTTGATTTACGTCTTAAGCCTGCGGTATCAATAAACATAAACTTGCCGTAATCATTTTCAACAAAGCTATCGGTAGCATCTCTCGTTGTACCTGCAATATTTGAAACTATCATACGGTCTTCACCGATAATTTTATTAACAAGTGAAGATTTACCAACGTTGGGTTTACCTATAACTGCAACCTTAATATATTCATCCTCATCATTTTCTTCGGAAAGATATTCCTCCGGAAGATGCTTCAAAACCTCATCAAGAAGGTCGCCTGTGCCGTGACCGTGAACAGATGAAACAGGAATTGGATCACCTAAGCCTAAGTTATAAAACTCGTATAACTCAGCAGGAGGACCACCTAAGGAGTCACATTTATTAACGGCAAGAACAATAGGCTTACCGCTTTTTTGAAGCATTGAAGCAACCTCTTCATCAGTTGCAACAACGCCGTCACGAACGTCAGTTACAAATATGATTACGTTTGCACTGTCAATAGCAAGCTGAGCCTGACGGCGCATTTGTGAAAGAATAATATCGTTTGAATAAGGCTCAATACCGCCTGTATCAACAAGCATCATATTGTGACCTAACCACTCGCAGTCACCGAACAATCTATCACGGGTAACGCCTGGTTTATTGTCAACAATTGCAAGCCTTGTGCCTGTAAGTTTATTAAAAAGAGTAGATTTACCAACGTTAGGTCTACCTACGATAGCTACAACAGGTCTTGCCATATTAAGCACCTCCGTTATTTGTTATTTATTAATTAATTTATCTAGAAGCACTGCACCGTCTGATTCAACGGCAGATACTTTTACATTCAAAAATTCTGATAATTCCTCAATTGTAATATCGTCAAGGAATTTGTCACCCTCGTTTCTTAAAGAAACTCTCGGTATCAAAAGCTCATCACCGAAATCGAGACTTTTTAATTGGTTTTTATAATCCTGACCGGTAATAAGTCCTGCAACGGTTACGGTATGACCGAAAAAGTCGTTTTTCACTTTAATCACGTTTACGTTTAAGCCTTTGAATTTAGCTTCTGCTTTTTTTGATAATTCTAAAATAAGCTCGTAAGCCGCACAACCCGTTGCTATAGTTACTTTTCGATTGATTTCTTTCGCATCTTCATTCTCGAGTGCATCAAGAAACTCGTCCTTTAACAATGCACACACGCCTACACCGTTATCAAGCTGTGAAAACTCGCCGTAATAATCGGCAGATGGCAACTCTCTTTCAGCTATTAAATGAAACTCATCAGAGGCGTATGCTAAAATTTCACCGTTGTTATAAAAAGAAAAATGAGCATTGAATTCGTCAATAATATCAATAACCTGTGATGCCTCTTCCTTTGTATAAGGTCTTAACGGGTACAAGCCGTCGCGGTATTTTGTAAGACCCACGGGCACTGCAGCTATACTTTTAACGCTTGGATAACGTTTAGCAAGCTCCGAGAGAGAAAATCTTAATTCTTCACCGTCGTTTATGCCCGGACAAAGCACAAGCTGAGTATTCATGCTGATACCGTTTTCAGAAAATCTGTCGATAATTTTAAGACTCTCCCCTGCAAAACGGTTTTTCATCATTTCGACCCTTAACTGAGGATTCATTGTATGAACAGAAATATTCACGGGTGAAATATGCATATCAATTATACGTTGAACTTCTCTTTCGCAAAGACCGGTGAGGGTAATATAATTACCGAAAAGAAAAGACATTCTCGAGTCATCGTCTTTAAAATACAGAGTATCTCTCATACCCTCGGGCATTTGGTCAACGAAGCAAAAAACACATTTATTCTTGCAAGAGTGTTGCTTATCCATAAGATAAGTTTTAAACTCAAGACCTATATCGGCAAATTCATCACTTTTACGAATATTAAGAGTAATTAACTTACCGCTCCTTAACACTTCAATATTAAGTTTTTTCGCCTGAATATAAAAACGGTAATCAAGCACATCAAAGATTTCGTGAGAATTTATTTTCAAAATTTCATCATCAGGCTCAATACCTGCTTTAAAGCCGTAAGACCCTTCAATAACGTTTTCGACCTTTACTGACAAATCCTCACCACCTTTTCATCTGCGAAAAAAGTCCAATAGGGCGGGGAGATAACTCCCACCGCCCTTTGAAAAACAAATTAACTATTACAGATTATTCTACTTCGATAACCTGTTTGCCGTTGTAGTAGCCACATGCTGTGCAAACTCTGTGCGGTCTTTTGTAATCGCCGCATTTGGGGCACTTAACAAGTGCTGCTGCATCCATTTTCCAAACGTTGGATCTTCTTTTGTCACGTCTTGCTTTGGAAACTCTTCTCTTTGGTACTGCCATGAGTACTACCTCCTATTTAAATATACACATTAATCATCCAAAAGCTGTAAAAGAGCTTCCATTCGCGGATCGATTGGAGCTTTACAGTCACATTGGGATTTATTAAGGTTCTTGCCACACATTGAGCAAAGCCCCTTACATTCACTGTTACAAAGGTACTTGCCGGGAAGAGCGAGAATGACATCTTCTTCAACAAGCTCGTCAAGGTTAAGTCGCATATTGGGCACCTCGAGGAAATCGTCATTGTCACCGCTTTCAAGGGAAACAACGAGAGTGTGCTCAACAGGGAATGAGAATTGCGAAATTACATTCTCCGCACAACGGTCACAAGGAGCCTCGTAACTGAGTGCGGCACTAGCCTTGAGATTAACGATACCCGCTTTGTTTTCAACTGAGCCTGAAACCTTTACAGGACTTGTAATCGGATTAAAACCCGAAACCTCAAGCTCTGAAAGTGAAAGCTCGTAATCGAAGGGAACTTTAAGCCCTTCGGTATTAAAAACTGATTCAAGTTCGATAATCATATACTATACCTCTCAACATACCCAAGTATTATATTATCTAAAAGTGATTTTGTCAATAAGAAAAACTAAAAAACTCTCTGCAAATTGCAGAGAGTTTCAGTTATTTTACTTCAATTAGATTTTCTTTGCGTAATCAAAGAGAGATGCAGGAAGTTTTTCCTCATCTTCAGAAACTGTGAACACGATATCTGTTTCATTTTCTTCAGACACCTTGCTGAGCTTCTTGATAAGATTTGCAAATTCATCGTAATCTCTGCCAATGATTTTGAAAGTAGCATCAACAAAAATTTCTGTAATGTCATGGTCCTGAGCGATAATACCGCAAACCATACCGTAGAAAGCGTCGCAGCCTTCAACGTCAAATCTTTCTGTTTCGATAAGTCTTGCTTTATGAGTTACCTCGTAAGTGAGCAAGGGGGATTTTTCTATACAAACAACAGTACCTATTGATTTAGCTACTGCATCGTTGATCATAGCAATAAGTCTTTTTGTTTTACCGGAACCTTTGTTACCAATAATAAGTGAAACCATAATGATTTACCTCCGTTGTTTATTATCTCGTCTTGCGACGAAATTTCTTAATTAATTTTTGCAAGAAGCCTTGCTTAAGAAAGTCTTGCTTCAAGAACCTTCTTATATTCTTCATAACCGGGTTTACCTAAAAGAGCAAACATATTTTTCTTATAGCTTTCAACGCCGGGTTGGTCAAAGGGGTTAATGCCGAGAATATAACCTGAAACTGCACAAGCCTTTTCAAGGAAATATACGAGATAACCGAAATCGTACTCATTCATTTCATCAAGCTCAAGGACCATATTAGGAACCTGACCGTCAGTATGAGCAAGTATTGTTCCGAGGAAGGCTTTTTTGTTAACGTAGTCAACACTCTGACCTGCAACAAAATTAAAGCCGTCGCCGTTTTCGGGATCAAGTCCGATAATAAGCTCTTTTTTAGGCTTATTAAAGGTTACAACTGTTTCAAACATTACCCTTTCGCCCTCTTGAACGTACTGTCCGAGAGAATGAAGATCGGTTGAGAAAACTGCTGATGACGGGTAAAGACCTTTACCGTTTTTACCTTCGCTTTCACCGAAAAGCTGTTTAAACCATTCGTTCATCATTGTGTAATCAGGTTCGTATGAAATCATCATTTCAACTGATTTACCTTTACGATAAAGAATGTTTCTCATAGCGGCATATTTATAACAATCGTTTGTATAAACGTCGCCTTCCGCAAAAGCTGAACGGGCATCAGCTGCACCTTTCATCATTGTATCAATATCAATTCCTGCAACAGCTATAGGAAGAAGACCTACGGCTGTAAGAACTGAATATCTACCACCTACGTCATCGGGGATTACGAAGGTTTCGTACCCCTCACGGTCGGAGAGTTCTTTAAGAGTTCCGCGTGCTTTATCGGTTGTAGCGTAAATTCGTTTAGCTGCTTCAGCCTTACCGTATTTCTTTTCAAGTAAATCCTTGAAAACACGGAATGCTATAGTCGGCTCGGTAGTAGTACCTGATTTAGAAATTACGTTTACCGAGAAATCTTTACCTTCACAAAGAGCAACTGCTTCTGCCAGTGCAGCCGAAGAAAGTGTGTTACCTGCGAAAATAATCTGTGGTTTTTCGAGCAAGTTTCTGTTTTGTGATTTACAGAATTCAATAGCTGCTCTAGCACCGAGATAAGATCCGCCGATACCGATAACAACAAGCACGTCGCTGTCGTTACGAATTTTTTCTGCGGCTATCTTTATACGGTTAAATTCTTCTTTATCATAATCAACAGGTAAATCAAGCCAACCGAGAAAATCGTTGCCGGCTCCTGTTCTGGAATTAAGAAGCTCAACCGCTGCCGTTACCTCGGGAGCAATACCTTGGACATCGTTTTCATTAACAAAGCCCTCAAGATAGCGAGTATTAAGTTTTACTGACAAATGTTTCATCTCCTAAATATAACTACTGACCCATTGGTATAGCAATCAATAGCTTTATTTGCTAATATTTTACAATAAACAGATATGTTTTTCAATAGAATTTTAATATTTTTACAAAAAATTCGCGTTTTTCACAATTCCGTAACAAAAAAATTGTTAGAAAAATACTGTTTTTCGGTTTTTTCTGCCGAATAAATGTTACTGTTACCTTTATCAATTATAGTTATAGCTGCCGAAACGGTTGCAACGAGAAATAAAATCACAACAACCGTAACAGAAAAAGCAGTAAACAACTTATCAAAGCATTCCATTTTATTATTCTCCCAATTCTTTATTTAACATTTTCCCTAACGATTCGCCTATTAAAGAAGCCGAGTACACCGCCTCTTCAAGAGTATTTGCATCAGTACCGAATTCAAGAAGCACAGAGCAAGGCGTTACGTTCATATTATACTTTCTGTTACAAAAGAAAATCGGTCGCATAAGCCCGTTATAGCTTTCCTCAACAGTATTTTGTAAATTAACAGAAAACGTAAGGTTTTCGTACCATCGAGGAAATTCTTCAACCCCTTCGCCCTCACAGCCTGTAATAATCATGACCTGAGCTGCCTTTTTACCGTTTATCTCTGCGGTAGGCTTACATTTCGAGCCGTCGGAATAATGAATAGCATCGCGGTGCACGTCAAGCGTTATCATTATCGACGGATTTTCCTGAAGATGCTTTTTCACAATTTCCAATGACCTCGAATAAGCACCCGTATAGCTCCTGTCATAAACGTTTTTATCGTGAATAACGTTAAAGCCCGCTTTTTCTAATTGCTTTACAAGCTCCTCGCCGACTCTTACCATATTTCGAGACGAATCCTCTGTTCTTGAATTATACGAGTTTGAATACCACCCCTTATCAAGTATTTCGTAGCCTTCGGTTGTGTGGGTGTGATAAACAAGTATATACGGCTTCTCTTTTGTTATTTCGTTATAGGTTGGTTTTGTATCCATAAGAGCTTTTATATCAATATCCACCTCGGCTTTATTATCGACTTTAACAAACGAATAAACCTGCGTGTTAGAGGTTGCTCCCATTTTCTGCTCGTTAATCTCCCCTGTTTTTTCAAAGGCTTCGTAAAGGCTTTCGTAGGATTTCATAAGAGCTTGTATGTCCGACGGTGTATCGGTTATATTTTCACTTTTATAACCGCCACCGCCGAAACCCAAGGGTGAGAAACCACTTTCTTTATTTTGTGTTAAACCGCTTGAATTCACCGATATATTTCCACCGTTAAGCTCGTCTTGAAGCGTCTTGATATTTGCTCCCAAGCCAAGAATTGCAGTGCTGAAAAAATCGGCAGTAAATGCTGTGGTTACAACAAGAGCTACACAAACAACAATGCATAGCAAATTAACAAAGAAATCTGATTTTCGTTTCAAATTATCACCCTCTGTTAAGAGTTTATGTTGTCTTTACAGAGAGTATGATTTTTACATTAAGGAATATATCTCTTGCACCGAAAGCGTAGGTTGTAATGCACAGTTAATTGCAAGAGCAAGAAGATACGATGCATTTTTAGTTAAAAGATCGATATCCTTAGGGGCTACAATCAATCCGTTTTTTTGAACAATTTCTGTTGAATTAAAATCTTTCTCATTTACCCCCGAAAGCTCTGCAGCTAAGGAAAGAGCATCAACGACGGTAGGTATGCCTATAGCTATAACCGGAACACCAATAAAAGCTTCATCAATTCTTTTGCGGTTATTTCCTATTCCCGAGCCTGGAGCTATACCCGTATCAGACATTTGAACGGTTGTGCCTAACCTTTTAACGCTACCTGCTGCTAAAGCATCAATTGTTATAACGCATTCAGGCTGAATGCTTTCGCATATTGATTTAATGTATTCCGAGGATTCTATACCCGTTTTACCTAAAACACCCGTCGAAACTGCCGCGACGGGTCTTAATTTTTCGTTGAAGCCTGCGTATTTTCGCAGTTCCTCGTTTATATGGCGGGTAGCAAAAATATTTGATGCGGTCATTGGGCCTAAAGCATCTGACGTAATACTTTCGTTACCTACCCCAGCCACAAGCACTACTCCGTCACCTTTGGGTAAAAGCTCTTTTATACTTTCTATCAGTGCTTTTAAACGACCGTCGGAAACGGTAGGCTCATCGGAAAACGAATTCATTTCAAGAGTAATATATTTACCTATTGCTTTACCTAATTTTTTAGCGGCAACGTTATCGGTTATTTCAATTATGGTTGTCGTAGCCTCATCGTTTTCTCGTTTAGTTGCTTTAACACCCTTCAACTCATTCTTAAGCATTTCGTGCCTTTCAAGAGCAAGGTCCGTTCTGAATTTCAAAATATCACCTCAAGAATATTATTGACGGTTAGAAATATATGTATGCAACCTCGTTAATCAAGAATCGGTAAAATAACGATACAAAATAAAGTTTTAAAAAGTAAAAACCGCCCTAAAAGGATATCACTACCCTTTTGGACGGTTTTTCACGTATAAATTTTATGAAGCTAAAGCTTTGTTAACAATAGATTGGTAATCATTTATGTCGATTACATTGTCTGAATTGCTATCAGCTGCCATCGCATAAGCGCCTTCAAGCTCTATATGACCATTTGAAGCACGCTCAACATCGAAAACATCAAGAACGTTGCAAACACTGTCACCGTTGATATCGCCATTAACAACTAATGTATATTGAGAATGAAGAACACCATCTTTCATAACATCAACCAAAGCACCTGTTCCTAAAATGCCAGCATTTACGGAATAGGTTAATCCTTGTGATGAAGCCATAATATCAGATATTTCTGTGTTCAGGCAATCAGTACAAATAATACTTTTTTCTAAATCAACTGCACTGTTATCATCATTAGCTATGAATGCGACTTCGTTTTCGATAGCATAGGTATGCATAAAGCTACTATCCTCACATAAAATCACCAACGTATCACAGTTATAAAAAGCATACTCGCCAATACTGCTCACACTACATGGAACAACAAGAGTGGTTAATGCATTGCTATAAGAAAAAGCGGAAACCCCTACACTTGTAACACTATCCGGAATGGTTATACTCGTTAATGCCCCAGGTGCTCGAATTAATTTCGTTTTGCTTTTATTATAAAGCACACCTTGGTTGTCATTGCTATAATAAAGATTATTTAAATCTACCCATATCCCCTCTAAGCTATTGCACCCAGAGAACACACAATCTCCTATATTAGCAACGCTTTGGGAAATGTATATATTAATCAATCCGGTACAATTAGAGAAGGCAGACTCCCCTATAGTAACAACTCCGTCACCAATCGTAACATCCGTTAAACTGATACAATTATTAAATGCAAACATTCCAATGTAAGTTATATTATCCGTAATTGTAATACCGTTCAATGCTGTACAGTTAGAAAATGCCCAATTCCCGATAACGGTAACGCTACTTGGAATAATCACCTTCGTCAAGCTAGCACAATCAGAAAAAGCATATACGCCGATAGTTGTCACAGGTAAACCATCCAAAGAAGACGGGATAATTACCTCACAATCATCTCCCACATAATCAGTTATAGTAACAGCATTATTGTTGACGCTATAAACAAAATCTTCCGACGGAGAAACCTCGGGTAGTGTTTCTTGCTCATAATGAACATTTGCATTTACCAAACAATCATTGTTAGTTTCAACACTAATTGCTTCCCATTGACTTTGAGTACCTGCAAAATAAACATCAGTCAATGCAGTACAGTTATAGAATGCATAAGAGTTTATATTTGTTACAGTTTTAGGAAGCACGATTTTTTCTAAAGACGAACATCCCGAAAATGTCCATCCTTCAATTTGTTGCACACCACTCGGGATTATAATTTCTGTTATAGCTTTGTTATAACAAAATGCATTCTCACCAATTGATACTACCGTATCCGGGATATTCACTATAACATCAGCAAAATAGAAAGCTTCTTCGCCTATTACTAAAAGCCCCTCATTAAGAACAGCTGAGTCTAATTGGGATGATTCAAAGGCATTTGCTTCAATATATCGTACTGTTTCAGGCAGAGAAATAGTACCGGTTTTCCTAGAAGGCACAGCTATCAGCAGTGTCATATCGAAGCTGTATAATACATCTTCGAGCACACACAAATTGGTGTTTCCTTCGTTCACCACAAAAGATTTTGCATCAAGACCAATTGATGCCTGGTTCCAAGAACAAAGAGTACTGGGAATGTATACGGTTCCTACATATGACTCTTCAAAAGCACCTCCGGTGAAATCTCCGTACACTGCTCTTACACCTTCTGGAATTTGAATATCGTCACCAAATTCATTTTGATACTTCATCAAAATACCATTTCCTATTATCACACAGTTACCAGACAACCCATTGAACCAAGGCGTACCGTAAAATGCATCACTGCCAATAGTGGAAGTAACTTCAGGAATAATTATTTCCGTCAATGCAGTGCAATTGTAGAAAGCCCTATCCCCTATAGACACCACTTTATCACCTATATCTATAGAAGTTAAACTTGTACAACTGTAGAAAGCACCAACACCTATAGAAGTGATTGTCTCAGGCAAAACAATATTAATCAAATTACTGCAGCCAGAAAAAGCACTTTGTGGCACCTCAGTAATCCCATTGCCTACGTCAACCGCCAATAACTCAGTGCAATTGTTAAACGCGTAATATTCGATAGTCTTAACTGTATCCGGTATCGACACCTTTGTAATTGTTGTATTTCCAGAAAACGCAAATGCAGCGATTGTGGTCACAGGATAATTCTCAATATAAACTGGAATATTCATAGTACCATTCGTACCAATATAGTCAGTGATCCTCACTTCGCCGTTTCGAATAGAATACTCGAAGTCTGTTGCAGGAGACTCTGTGTTCGGCATTGGTATAACTGTTACATCGGTCTTTGCATCGCAACTGGTACAATGACGTGATTTACTGCCTTCAGTAGTTTCTGTAGGCTCAATATCAACAGTCCATTCTTCGGACCATTGGTGTGATGCAGAAATTTCTGTTACATCCGTTTTTTCATTGCAGTTTATACAATGATGAGATTTACTACCGGAGGTTGTACAAGTTGGAGCTATATCAATTGTCCAGTCGGTCGAAAACTTATGTTCCAATGCCGCAACTGTTTGTGTCTCTTCATAGGAACAAATAGAGCAAAAACGACTTTCTATACCATTTTTTGTACAAGTGGGTTGAATTTTTTCCAACCATTCACCAAAGTTATGGTCGCATACGACAACATCGAAATAAGCCGCCAATTCACCATAAGAGACCATAATGCTTTTTATTCCCATTGTTGAAAAATCATACCCACCTATTGTATACCCCGTGGTAACAACTGTTTGCGTACCATCCTCAAACGTAACACTTAAAGCCAACCCATCAGTAATCAGAACGCCATTAGTTGGATACACTGTTTTATTAGGTAAAGCACAAACACTAACAGACTTTACATTCGCATAAACAAAGGGAATGTTATTATTTCGGGCATATGTTTCTGCATATGACCCTACACTGCCGATAATCGTTAGTTCATCGCACAAGTCAAATGTATTGTCTCCGATGTATGTTATGCTATCCGGTATCATAACATTTTTTAGGTTTGTACAGTTATAGAAAGCTTTCTCACCAATTTGGGTAACACTATTCGGAATATTTATATCGGTTAGATTATTACAATTATAAAAAGCATTACCAGCAACACTAGTAACACAGTCTGGAATAAAAACAGAAACCAGGTTACTACAACCATAGAATGCAGCATAACTGACTTTTACAATTCCATTGCCGATATACAAACTCGTTAAATCAGTGCAATTTTGGAAAACAGAACCAATGTTGGTAACGCTGTTGGGAATAATATAACTTCCTTTTATTGCTTTGGGTACAAAGATAAAAGATGTTTTGTCTTTGTTAAAAAGCACACCGCAATCATCACTACTATAACTGGTATTATCTTCATCAACCAATATATGAGTTAAACTTCCACACGCATCAAAAGCTTCGCTACCAATACTAACAACGCTTTTCGGGATAAAAACAGTCTTTAGACTATCACAGTTATAAAAAGCTCTTTCATCAATGTAGCAAACGCCATTGGAAAATTCAACACCAGTTAGATTATCACAATTTTTAAATGCACTGCAGCCTATTTTGGTAACACTTTCTGGAATATATATATCCGTCAGGCTATCACAGTTGTGAAAAGCGTAGTCACCGATAATAGTTAAACCATTTGGAATAGTAACACTTTTCAAATTCTCACAATTTTCAAATGTATTATCTTCGATCATATTAATATTATTAGGAATTATTATGTTAGTAAAATTGCAACCACTAAACGCATAACTACCAATATGACAAACACTATTCGGGATACTGATATTTTTTAAATCACAATCGCTAAACGCATTATTTCCAATACTCGTAACACTATCAGGTATTGTAATGCTAGTTAGGCTACTGCAGCTATAAAATGTATATGGCTCTATGCTGGTTAAACCATCAGGAAGAACAACTGATACTAATCCATCGCAATTAATAAAAGCTTCTTTTAAAATATCCCCACCAGTTATTGTTATTGACTCCAACGAAGAAGGGATATAATATGTGCATGCAAATCGAACGCCATAGCTATAGTAATACTGCTCCGCTTCATAACACTCTGAATATTCTTCTTCTCCAAAGATATAACCAAAAAGATGTGCGGTTTCACTTATTGGCTCAAGACACCCACCAACAAAAGGAAGGACCATACTTTTCAATCTTCTACAACCGGCAAACGCACCCTCACCAATATTGATAACGCTATTTGGAATTACGATATCAGTCAGACTAATACAACTACCAAATGCACACTCCCCTATATTTTTAACACTATTGGGAATGCTAACATTAGTAAGGTTGATACAATAACGAAATGCATCATAGTCAATTACTGTAACACTTTCAGGAATAGTAACATCAATTAAACTTTTACAGCCTATGAATGCTCCTTCTCGAATATTAACAACACCATCCAACATATTTACACTGGCTAGGTTAGTACAATCTCCAAACGCATAATAACCGATAACAACTACCTTGTTTGGAATTGTAATCGTTTCCAGATTGGTACATCCAAAAAACGCGTTATCACCAATAAATTTTGTATCTTTGTGTATTGTACAATCAGGAATATCGTCATTAGCACTCACCAGTATAACATATGGATTGTTTTCATCCCCTAAATATCGCGCGTTATCATAGGTATTATAATCCAAACTACCACAACCACTAAACACATCATACCCAATATACTTGATATTATTAGGAATATTAATATTGGTCAAATTACCACAACTTGCAAACGCCCAATTACCAATCCCTATCAAACCATCAGGAATATGGACACTAACTAAATTATTACAATCTTCAAACGCTCTACCCCCAATCTCAGTAACACTATCAGGAATGGTTATACTGATTAAACTGCTACAGCCATAGAACACAGTATCATCTATACGTGTTACCCCGTATGGAATATATACATCTCCACCATCGCCAAGATACTTTGTCAACACTCCATTTACAATAACAAAATCAGAATCCACATAATTCAATGCATCTTTGTATTCATTATCAAGTGAAATAAAGTTAAAACCATTAGCTACAGCATATGTCTGCGCAGTAGAGTTATTATATCCATAAATTGTAAAATCCTCATGACAATTTACAAAAGCACCATCTGTGATAACTGTTTCAGGGAAATTGATTGTAACACTTTTCAAATTCGCACAATTATAAAACGCATTTGCGTTAATAGTTTTAATCGTATGTGGAACATTTACGCTCTCAACGATTGTATTACCGTTAAAAGCATAAGAATCGATTGTATTATATTTTGTCGTTGTAGGGATATATACATTCACAGAAATCCCGTTATACGAAACCAATCTTGCGCCTTCGTATTCAAACTCATCGGGCTCCGGCTGTTTATAGTAGTAATATGCCGGAATCATTTTGTACAAAGACCCCTCTACTGAGTCAATAACAGATAGGAATTGGCTATACCAATCTTCAATTATTTGTTCACTCTCTTTTGAACTTACCCAAGGTAATCCGTTAATTGCTTGCACAATCAAAGAACTGTATGCGCTATCTTTAAGATTATAGTAGCTTTCCTCTCCTAATCTTCTCAAACATATTAAAGCTTGCATATGATAAATTGTATCGGCTGCATATTTAGCAGAGAATTCACTAGGAGAGTCGTAATAGTGCAAATTATTCAGTTCTTTCTGTAGCAAAGGAACAACAATTTCAGAAATCACATTCAAACAATATATACTCTGCATATGCTTCTTGGTATCATCTGTATTAAAAAACCAGTTAGACACCAAAGTTCCTGCATCATACCCAAACGTAATACAACGCACATACAAATTAGCATCCGAAGCACAATCTTTTAGGATTCCAAGCGCAACATTAACGGCACCCTCTCCTACACGTTCAACAAACGCTGCAACAAAATTATCATTATAATCATTTGATAACTTAGTATATACTTCTACACAAGCAGCCTTCAAAGCAGGGTCGTCAGTAACACTATGTACATATTTTAAAAGCTCAACAAACTTTTCATCCGTTTTTTGATAAGACTCTAATTCTACCGCTATATCAAACGAATCTGTTAATATGTTTATTGATTCACCGACAACCGAAAACATTGTAGAATATGCATTCCATTTCTCGAGCCAATCAGAAGATGTTATATACGCCTCAAAGTAAGTCGCTGCCCCTTCCGGCAATGTATCATAATCAATATTCAGGTTAATATACTCAAGCATCTTCTCATAGCCTAATTGTATCTCCTCAGAATCCAAAAGATAGTAATAATCTAAATATTGCATTGAAGCTAAATTGGATGCCTTACAAATTATTTCTACCGTCTGTTTAGCTTCATCAGGCTGTTTCATAAGATATTCTTCAAACGACTCAAAAAAGTAGGAAGTTAACGCATTTGCCGATTCTTGTGCAGTTCCTTCTCTAACAGTTTCATAAGAATAGTCAATAATAGCTGTTAGAATTTTTACAAAATTGTTTTTTCTTTCAACAGAATTCAAATTCAAACTTTCATAAGAAATATCGTGTATGATGTTTCCTGTTGTTATATCTAAATGATATAAAAAGCTATCAGATTCAAGAAGCCAATCAATGTACTGTTGGTTATACTCATCCTGCCACCACGTGTCTACTCTATAGATATCCTCTTGCTCCTGTGCGGATAACGCTATAACATCTGTAGGGAAAAAGCAGAATACTATAACCACAGCCATAACTCCCGAGCAAAACCTTTTCAAAAACATTTTCATATATCGGTATCCCCCATTTTTAGATTACTCACATTTTTATACTGACAAATACCACTGTTCCACTCAATCAACATATGTTAAACAAATTGAGTTTTTAAACAAAAATCTTTACTTTATACGTCATTTTACATTAGATGCACTAAAAAAACAAGTGACAAAAAAGATTACCATCCATCTTCAATATCAATTTTCACAACTTAATTATTGAAATAAATAATATATTATGGTAAAATATGTAGTTGGAAATTTAAAATGAGTAGATATGCTCAAAAAAGGATGTTATTTAATTATGAAACTTGGTATCGTAGGTTTGCCTAACGTTGGCAAAAGTACACTTTTTAATGCTCTTACAAACGCAGGTGCACAGGCAGCAAACTATGCATTCTGCACTATTGAGCCTAACATAGGCGTTGTTGCAGTACCTGATAAAAGACTTGATGCACTTTGGGAAATGTATAACCCCGTAAAGGTTACTCCCGCAACAATTGAATTCGTTGATATTGCAGGTCTTGTTAAGGGTGCTTCGAAGGGCGAGGGTCTTGGTAATAAATTCCTCTCTCACATCCGCGAGGTTGATGCAATCATTCACGTTGTACGTTGCTTTGATAATGACGATATTATGCACGTTGACGGTGACGTTAATCCCCAGAGAGATATTGAAACAATCAACCTTGAGCTTATGCTTTCAGATGCTGAAATTCTTCAAAGAAGAATTGACAGAACCACAAAGGCTATGAAGGGTGATAAAACTCTTGCAGGTGAGCTTGCAATTCTCGAAAAGGTAAGAGAAGCTCTTGACAACGGTATTTGCGCAAGAGCAGTTGAGCTTACCGACGACGAAAAAGAGGTTCTTGATACAGTTGACCTTCTTACTTCTAAACCCGTTATTTACGCTTGTAATATGAGTGAAGAGGATTTCTCATCACAGATTGATACAAATGCTCGTTACAACGCAGTTAAAGCTATTGCCGCTGAAGAGGGCAGTCAGGTGCTTCCTATATGCGCAGAGCTTGAAGCTCAGATTGCAGAGCTTGACAAAGATGAAAAAGAAATGTTTCTTTCTGAATTAGGAATTGAAACAGGCGGTCTTGACCTTCTTATTGAACGCAGCTACGACCTTTTAGGTCTTATGAGTTACCTTACTGCAGGTCAACCCGAGGTAAGAGCCTGGACAATTAAAAAAGGCACAAAAGCTCCTCAGGCTGCAGGTAAAATTCACTCCGACTTCGAAAGAGGCTTTATCCGTGCAGAGGTTGTTTCTTTTGACGTGCTTATGGATTGCGGCTCAATGACAGTTGCAAAGGAAAAAGGTCTTGTTCGTTCAGAGGGTAAGGAATACGTAATGCAAGACGGAGATATCGTTTTATTCAGATTTAACGTTTAAGAATTGCGAAAATTATAACGAGGTGTTTTTATGAACAACAAACCCGTTACCGCTATTATTGTTGGTGCAGGTCACCGAGCAATGATTTACAGTGAATTAGCAAAAACCAACCCTGAATTGCTAAAAATAGTTGGTGTTGCAGACCCTAACCCTATAAAAAGGCAAAAGGCTATGGAGCGTTTTGGCTTTCCCGAGGATATGTGCTTTGAATCCGCACAAGAGCTTGCTAAAAAAGGTAGATTAGCAGATGCTATAATCAACGGTACTATGGATAATCAACACATAGAAACGGCTATCCCCCTTCTTGACGTCGGTTATGATATGCTTTTAGAAAAGCCCTTTGCGGTAAATGAAGAAGAAGCTTTAAAGCTTAAGGAATGTGCCGAAAAAAACAATTCAAAGGTTATGATTTGCCACGTTTTAAGATACACTCCCTTTTATTACTCAATAAAAGAGCGTATTAAAAACGGTGAAATCGGTGATATAATCAATATTCAAACAACTGAAAACGTCAGCTATCATCACCTTTCAACCTCATACGTAAGAGGTAAATGGGCAAACTCTGAAAAATGCCACACATCAATGCTTCTTGCTAAATGTTGTCACGATATTGACCTTATGATGTGGCTTATGAGCGAAACAAAGCCAACTCAGATTGCTTCTTTCGGCGGTAAATACCAATTCAAACCCGAAAACGCACCCGAGGGTGCAGGCAATATCTGTATGGTTGACTGTCCCCTTGTTGACACTTGTGTTTACTCAACAAAAAGGCTTTACATAGACCATCCTGATAGATGGGCCTTCTACGTTTGGGATGCTTTAGAGCATATTGAAAACCCTACTATTGAAGATAAGATTGCTCTTATGAAAAGTGATTCTCCTTATGCCAGATGCATTTATAAATGCGACAACAATGTTGTAGACCATCAAAGTGTTTTGGTTAACTTTGAAAGCGGTGCAACAGGCACTCACAACCTTGTTGGCGGTTCATCTCAGTCAATGAGAAAAATTCACATTATCGGCACAAAGGGTGAGATTTTCGGTAACTTCGAGGAATCGAAATACACCGTTTTAAAAATCAACCCCTCCCCTGACGCACATAATGAAGAATGTGACGTTGAAGAGGTTGACCTTAACATCAAAGGTGATATGGTAGGTGCTTACGGCGGTCACGGTGGTGGTGATGAAAGACTTGCAGCTGACTTTGTAAAATTCATCAGAGGTGAAACACCAAGCCTTGCTTGCACCTCTATTTTCGATTCAATGACAGGTCACTTAAGCGTTTACAAAGCAGACCAGTCAAGAGAAAACGGCGGTATTCCCGTTAAGTTCTGATATAATTTCTATATAACAAAACCGTTTCGACTTTCATAGTCGAAACGGTTTTGTTTTTGCTATGTTATTTTAAGAAGCTAAAGCCTTGTTTACAACAGATTGATAATCGCTTATATCAATTATATCATCCGAATTGCCATCGGCTGCCATTGCATAAGCATCTTCGAGCTCTATATGACCATTTGAAGCACGTTCAGCATCAAAAACGTCAAGAACATTGCAAATACTGTCGCCATTAAGGTCACCTTCAACAATAAGGGTGTATTCTGATAAATTATTATTATCATCAAACACTGTAACTATTGAACCGGTACCTAAATATTCATTGTTACCACTAATCAAACTTGCCTCAGCAAATGCCATAGAAGTTGATGGAATATAGATAATATCCTCTATGTTTTCACTACTTTTAAGCGTTGTAAAGATTAATTTATTAGTATAATCAATTCTACTGTTTTCAGTTTCTGAAATATCCATAATCACATAATTAAGTGAATTATCAGTCGCGTACTGCATCGCATATGAACCACTATAACAATAAATTGTAAAATCACTTGCACAGTTATAGAATGCATTTGTGCCTATAGAGGTAACACTTTCAGGTATCACTATTTTTGATAATGATGAGCACCCTAAGAAGGCTAATGCACCAAGACCCTGAACACCATCTTCAATTTTAACAGAAGTCAAAGTGGTGTTGTTTTTAAATGCGCCTGTTGTTGTAGTTGTAACTGTTTTACCCAAGATATCTGCAGGCATCACAAAAGAGTCTGTGCTTCCTAAATATCCTGTTATTTTGCAAGTCTTGTCATCTACATCAGAATATGAGAAATTACAAAGAATACAACCCACCAAATATGAACTTTCGTTTTTTGTTTCTAGGCAACTAGAGCACTTAAATGATATTGTATGAGGATGTTCACTCTCCGTAGAAACCACTATATAATCATGACCCATAGGAGAAATTGTTGTAATATCTTTCTTTGCACCACAAACTGTACAATGATGTGATTTGCTTCCTTCAACGGTACAAGTAGCTTCAATATCTATTGTCCATTCAGTTGAATAACTATGATCTATCATGGAAATTGTATCTGTATTAATTATATCTGTACAATTGAGGCAATACTCATACTTATAACCTATTTCTGTGCAAGTAGATTCCTTTTCGGTTACCCACATTGTGTTTAAATGTCCAGTAGCCGGAATATTTTCAGTAACAATTAATTCTGTACAGTCTAAACAATATTCCCTTTTGTAACCTGATTTTGTACACGTGGGTTCCTGTTCAATTATCCATGTTGTATTCAAGTGACCTGTAGCAGGAATACTTTCAGTTCCAATTAACTCTGTACAATCAAGGCAATAGCAATCTTTATAACCTGCAACTGTGCAAGTTGGCTCTTGCTCAGTTATCCATATAATATTAGCATGACGCGGAATAGTGGCAGTATCTGTACCAACACCACAAAAAACACAGTAACGTGATTTGATTCCTTCCTCTTTACATGTAGGTTCGGAACTTATTACCCAATCACCATAAGTACAGAGATGGGAAATATTCGCACTCGTTAAACAAGAATTCCAATTGCAAATTGTAATATTATTCCAATCAGCAAGCAAACCAAGGTAGTAGACTTGAGCAAGATTGGTACAACCATCAAAAGCATAATAACCTATTTTTTTCACGCTATTGGGTATTGTGATGGATGTGAGGTTTCTGCAATAGAAGAAAGTCTGCTGACCTATATATGTTATACTATCAGGGATGGTGATGGATGTAAGACCGCAATATTCGAAAGCCCTATTACCTATATTGGTTACGCTTTCGGGAATGGTGATGGACTTAAGCCTTGAGCAACTAACAAAAGCTGACTGAGCAATAGTTTTAGTACCCTCTTTTATTACATAATCGCCAGCAATTGAAGTCTTTACTTCAATCAAATGATTGCCTATATATAACACATCATTTCCCCAATTTGTAATATCGTTATAATAAGCCGTGTTATGAAAAGCATAACTACCTATACTCGTTACACTATCAGGAATGGTAATGGATACAAGATTTTCACAACTAGCGAAAGCATACTCACCTATATTGGTTACGCTTTCGGGAACGGCGATGGACATAAGTCCTGAGCAATTAACGAAAGCTGAGTTAGCAATAGTTTTAGTACCCTCTTTTATTACATAATCGCCAGCAATTGAAGTCTTTACTTCAATCAAATGATTGCCTATATATAACACATCATTT
>JAZROI010000017.1:0-22596 GCA_045648585.1 Acutalibacteraceae bacterium | reverse complement strand
AAGTAGGCGTTGATCTTAAGCAGGGTTACAACGGCGACCTCACATCTCGTCAGGCTGGTTCTATCGGCGGTCAGATGGTTAAAAAGATGATTCAGGCTTACGAAGAAGGCAACAAATAAGACAATAAATAAATTTGAGCCTTACTGACTTTAAAAGTCACTTAAAGGAGGAGCACCCAAAAGGTGAGCCTCCTTTTTGGTAATAGCTAGGGTAGCTACAATTGTTAATGAATTTTTATGTTTTGAAGCTTTAAAACAATGTGTAAATCGGTTGTAATACTAAAAATCTTGTGGTAAAATTATACATAGCTATGGAGGCGATTTTATGACAAAAACAATGCAGAAAAAATATGCCCGTCTTATTGCAAGAGTGGGCGCAAATATAAAAAAAGGTCAGCCTGTAAGAATTTATTGTGAGGCAGACCAACACGAATTTGTTACTATCCTCGTAAACGAATGCTATAAAGCGGGAGCATCGAAAGTTGCTGTTGATTTTAGCTTTCAGGCGATTGGTAAGCTCAATTTCAAATATTGCTCTCTTGAAACCTTGAGTGAGGTACCTGCTTGGCAAGAAGAAAGACTTAAGCTTATGGTTGAAGAGGTGCCTTGTAGGATTTATATTGAAAGCGAAGACCCTGACGGACTTGCAGGCGTGGACCGCGAAAAAATGCAGAAATCACAAATGGCAAGATATAAAATTACGAAAAAATATAGTGATGCCCTTGAAAATAAAGACCAGTGGTGTATTGCGGCGGTGCCGTCATACGCTTGGGCAAAAAAGGTTTTCCCAAATGAAACGAAAACAAAGGCATATAATATGCTCTGGGACGCTATCCTTAAAACTGTTTACGTTTCAAAGGATAACGACCCTATAGATGAATGGCAAAAGCATAATGCAGATTTAAAGAAAAGAACAGCTTATCTCAATGAGAAAAAGTTTGATTATTTAGAGTATAAAAGCTCAAATGGTACTGATTTTAAAGCATCGCTTATCCCCGGAAGTCATTGGTGCGGCGGCGGTGAAAATACTCTTTCAGGTAATTTCTTTAATCCTAATTTACCAACAGAGGAAGTATTTATTTCACCTAAAAAGGGCTTTGCTGAGGGTAAGCTTGTTTCTACAAAGCCTCTTTCGTATCAAGGTCAGATTATAAATAATTTCTATATCGTTTTTAAAGACGGTAAGGCAGTAGAATGGAAGGCGGAAGAGGGTCAAGACCTTTTAGATAAAATGCTTTCTATGGATGAGGGTGCAAAGTATTTAGGCGAATTAGCTCTTATTCCCTATAACAGCCCTATTGCGAATACAGGTATTCTTTTCTACAATACTTTGTTTGATGAGAATGCAAGCTGTCACGTTGCTCTCGGCAGAGGCTTCTGCGATACTATCGACGGTTTCGAAGATAAATCTCTTGAAGAGTGTCAAGCGCTCGGTGTCAATGACAGTATGATTCACGTTGACTTTATGATAGGGGCCCCTGATCTTGAGATTACAGGCTACAAAGACGGCAAGGCGTACTCCATATTCAAAGACGGCAACTGGGCGTTTTAATGCTTGATAAATCGGCGAGCTTCGGCCTGTGTTAACCTCACAGTATCCGTATACAGCTTCGGTTTACACAAACCGAATTTCATCCGATTTCTCTGCGCAGGACAGTTTGTTCACAAGTCAAAATGTAAATAAACCGGTAAACTTCGGTTTGTATAGCTAAATATTAGCATCTCATAGTATTAACTATTCTAAATATACGGAGGGAATTATTATGTCAACAGGAATGCCTAAAAAATGGAAAACAGACAGATTTAAAAGACCTGAGCCTGCACCGTTAAAATTCGGTGCAGACGGTAAATTTAAAATTTTACATATTACCGATATCCACGACGTTGAGCCTATAATGGATGATGACGAAATCAGAGAAATACCTGAAAACAAGGATAGAGAAACGATAAACGTTATTGAAAAGCTTGTTGAAAAAACTAACCCCGATTTAGTTGTTTTCGGCGGTGACAACGTAAGCGGTTATTGGGAAGAATTTAATTATGATTACATTCAAAGCACAATTCAGAAAATAACCGCACCTATAAGAGAAAGAAATATACCTCTTTGTGTAGTTTTCGGTAATCATGACGGTGAATTAGGTTTTCATACTGAGTTTCAGATGATGCAATATATGGAATACGATAATTGCCGTTCAAATCTTAACGATGAAAACGTTTACGGTTGCGGTAACTGTCTTGTTACAATTAAAGACAGTAAGGGCGAGAAGGATGCTTTTGCAATCTGGCTTTTCGACTCTAACGATTACGAAACAAATTCAAAAGGCGAAAATTCCTACGACCACGTTCATGATGACCAGATTGAATGGTACGAAAGAAAAGCCGAAGAGCTTAAAAAAGCTAACGGCGGTATTCCACTTCCTGCAATTCTTTTCCAGCATATCCCCGTACAGCAAGAGCTTAACGGCTTTAAGGTAGTAACAAAGGACGATGAATATACGTTTGAAAGAGATGGTAATTACTACTACCTCGGTAACGAAATATCAGAGGGTAGAGTAAGAGAAGTACCTTGCCCTCCTAATATGGAAAAGGATTATTCAAATCAGTTTGAAAGCTGGAAGAAAACGGGTGATATTTTTGCCGCATTCTTCGGCCACGACCATGTTAACGATTTTAGAATGAACGTTGATGGAATCGACCTTTATCAGACCTTAGGTGCAGGCTATTTTACTTACGGTCTGGAAAGAGGCGGAAGGCTTATAATTCTTGATGAAAATACACCGAGAAAGCTTGAAACTCAATCAATTGAAATTGAAAGAATTACTGATACAAAGTTCAGATAAATTATATAAAGCAGGTGTTTTTTATGGATGGTAAAAAGTTGTATATACTTACGTATGAGCACGGTGGTTACGTGCTTTGGAAAAATGAAGTCAAACCAAGATTAAACACTCTTTTTGAATGGTTGAAAAAATATCCGAAATTGAGGATAGGTCTTGATTACGAATCCTTTACCTTTGACGAGTTTTCTAAAGAAGATAAAGAGGTTGTTGAGCTTATTGGGAGGCTTTTAAAAGAGTATCCCGATAGAGTAGGGCTTGGTGCTACAACCTACGGACAACCATTGGCACTTACTATTTCTGAAGAATCAAATGCACGTCAGCTTATTTATGCAGTAAGAACAAACCTTTCCTATTACGGAAAAACACCGTCGGTATATTCTATTTCGGAATTTGCATTACATAACCAGACACCTCAGCTTATAAAGCTCTGCGGATACGAAGCCGCAATACTTCGTTCTCACGTTATGGGCTACGGATATCCTCGTACCTTTGACTCTGCTTGGGGCAAATGGATAGGTAAGGATTTCACAGAAATTCCCGCAGTGCCTACCTACGATAAGCAAGGTAGAGGTTATAACTGTACAACCGTTGATAACTGGATTCTTTCAAGATTACCCGAAACAACGGGTATTGCTCTTGAAGAATTTGAAGAGATGTTTGAGAAATATACCCCTCTTTTAGCTTCAAGATACGATGACCTTACTCAAGAAATTGAGCCAATTACCGCTCATATTGAAGAAAAAGACAACTATGAATATGTTCTTTTAGAGGATATACCCGAGCTTTTCGGTGAAGCAAAGGATGAACTAAAAACGACCGATAATGATTTCCACGTTCAGATGCCCTGGGGCTATTGTGGAAATGAAATTTTTAACGGTGTAAGAAAATCTGAAGTTGACGTTGTTATAGCTGAAAGGCTTAACGCTTTTTCAGTTATGATGGGTAATAAATGGGAAAAAGATATGTTAGATACTGCATGGAAATATGCTCTTGCCGCCCAACACCACGACGTAACAATTTGCGGTCTTTTAGACCTCGCAAGAAGATTTATTCCAACGTCGTTAAAAGCATCAGAAGAAGTTAAAGAAAAATCTTTGAAGTCAATTAAAGAATCTCTTAAAGCAAATGATAATAACGAAGGTTCCAAGCTTGTTGTTAATACAAATTCATTCGCTATTGATGAATGGGTTGATGACGGTGATAACGTTTTACACATTCAGTTACCACAGTTTACAGCTAAATTTATAAGTCGCAACGATTTATCAAAAGATAAATTCAATTATACATGGGATGAAGACAATGCTTTACTTACTACACCTTGTTATAAAATTAAGTTTAACAAAAATGGAATTGAGTATATAAAGGAAGTAAAAACTGATAAGTTTATTGCAGATAATAAGAATATCCCGTCTTTTACCGCTTGTATAGATGACGTGGACGTTTCTTCTTGCGGTGAATGGAAAGTTATTTTAAAGGATAACGTAGCCGTTGCAAGCTATAACGGTGTAATAGGTGGCGTGCCGTTATTCTATGAAATGCAATTTAAAGGAGATTCACCCCGTATCGACTGTAAAACAAAATTTGAGGTACATAACCAACGAATTGGTAAAATTGGTGAAAAGGCAGGGCTTGAAAAATCACTCACAGTTAACGGTCATACGCACGAAAGTAAGCTTTGCTTTAATCTTAACCTTTGTCTTGATAAGAGCAGAAAAATGTTCAGAGATTTGCCTTATTCAATTTCCGAATGGGACGGACAAGTAAGAAAAACCGAAGATTACTGGTATAAAAAAGACCGTATTATTATTGATACACCCGTTTCTAAAGAAGAAGCTTTCGAATCCTCAACGTACGTTAACGGCGTTTATTGGGTAAGCCTTAAAGATAGTAATCAGGGCTTGGCGATTATGAATAAGGGGTGTATGGGCTCGGTCGTTAGAGGTAACTTACTTTCAGTTCCGTTAGTGTATTCAAATGAATATATGTGTGGTACAGTTATTCTTGACGGAATTTATGAAGATGAGTTTGCAATTTTACCCTTTGATTCTGATTTAACAGAAAATGAGCTTCATAAAAAGGCAGTTTCATATGAATATTCGCCCGTTTCAGTTGCTTGCGGTAGCTCGGATGATACTGAAAGAGAATTTACGTTTGCAGAATTTGATTCGGTAGATAAAACTGTTATAGCTACGGCAGTTTATCCCGAAGATGACGGTATTTTAGTGCGTTTTTGCAATTATTCTGATAATGAAACTGAAGCTGTTCTTAAGTCAAAAACGGGAGTTGTTTCCAATGAGGTGGATTTATTAGGAAATGTGCTTTCTGACGTAACGGACGGCAAATTGAAATTCAGACCTTGGGAAATCAAGACTGTTAAAATTAAAAATTAATTAAATAAAAAATAAAGCCGACAATTCGAAAATGAATCGTCGGCTTTATTTATGTTTATAACTTGCTTATACGTTTATAAATATTTTAAAATGGATTCAACTATAGGTGTAGGGTCGTCGAGCCCGTGAGGGTGATGATTACAACCCGGTTTTATAAAAATATCAATTGGCAAACCGTTTTGCTTATATGCTTTTTCAATGAGAATTCCGTTTTCAACGTAGGGAACTATTGTATCACTGTCACCCGAAACTAGAATAACTGGAATTTTATTTTTTATAAGAAGAGGTATGTTATCTTGAGGCATATCTCTGTAGCAGATAAGCTCTGAAATGCTATTCATGTCTAACGCAGCGAGAATTTCCGTGAAGCTTTCATCATCTGTTCTTTCGCCGATACCGAAACCGCAAGGACAACTCATATAATTTACAACGGGGGCATCAATATAAATACAGGCTACGTCCTCGGGATGCTTTGCCGAGAGTTTAATTGCACAAAGACCGCCACAGCTCATACCCACAAGAACGCATTTTTCGGGAAGCTTATATTCTTTTGTAATATGCTTTACAAATCTTGACTTCCTGTCAACATCTTCATCTGTGCCCCAACGGTTTTTATTCTTTATATAACCGAGAAGGTGACCTCTTTTTAAAAGCTCAATTTCTGTTTCGGGGAAAGCATTCCAATATTCAGTTTTTAAAATGAGATGGGCATTATCTGCTCTCTTTTCGGGTAAAACTACCGCTGCCTCGTAGCCTTCAAAAGTAAAATCTATTTTTTCAAATCCGTTCCAAATCATAAAAGCACCTTTTTGTAAGTTTAAAAATAAAGAGCCTTCGAGGAAATCTCAAAGGCTCTTCTGAATCAAAAATCTGCAAGGTTGTAGTAGTGGTGCTCTGTAACAGTGTTACCGGTTGAATCAATTGTAAGAGTTGTACCACCAATAAGTTCTTCATCATAGTAGCAGCCTTCACCTAATTTAAGACCGTAAGTAAGTCTTACACCTTCGTAAAGGATAGACGAACTGTTGACGTGGTCGTGACCGCAGATGATGTTCTTTGTGCCATTTGCTTTGAAAACGTCGAAGCAACCGTTGTTTACAGGGTCGCTGCAAACCCATTCGTTGTTAATACCGAAGGAGGTATCTGCATATTCGGGACGGTAGCACTGGTTTTCTTCATCCCATGCTGCTTCCCAAGCTTCTCTGTATTCGTAAACAGGAATATGAATGAATACAGAGTTATCAACAACCTTGCCTTCGATTTCAGAAATACCGTTTACAGCCCATTTAAACCATTTAATCTGGTTAGGCCAGAGATGGTCGTATTCATCTTCAAGAACAACACCGTCATTGAGATAGTAATCTCTGTTTGAGTGAGTATCCATCATAAAGAGTGAATGGATGATGCTACCGTTATCCATAATGTTGATAATATAGTTACCGTAGCCCATATCCTCGGGACCGTAACGGAAAAGGCAGTTTTCAGCTTCCATAAAGAGCTCACAGCACCAGAATTCGCTTACGCAACCCTGACCGTCGTGATTACCCATAACGGGAGCCCACGGAATACCAAAGGAGTCAATGATATTTACGAGCTCAATATAAGCCATTGTATCCCAAGCGTTGTCACCGGTAAGAGTGATTAAGTCGGGTTGAGTGTCTTCAACAAGCTTTGTGATAATTTCGTTTGAACGAGCACCCATTTCGCCGTAAACCTCGTCGTCGCTGAGCTGAACGTCTGTAATATTAAGAATAACGAAATCTTTTTCGGGGTTTTTAACGAGAACCTCGTAATCGTCTTCAGTAAACTGTTTATCTTGTGACCATTCAGTAAAGAAAGAAGCTTCGCCACCTGCAGTAATAACTGTATTTATAGGCGCAAGAATCTGGCTGAATGCAAGAAGAAATGAAATAATAAGCTGGATTATTGCCATTTTGCATACCTCCCAATATTTTTTACAATTGTACCATTATTTGCTATAGAATTCAAGGTGTAAAACAAAAGAATTCCAAGCCTTTGAGATGTGTGCATTCAATAAAAGATAGGTTGCTTTTTAACATTTTATATAGTAATATTTATAAAGAAATATTCTTTACTTGCGACGGTGATAACGTGAATAAGGCAAAATACGTAAATACTATGATTGGTACTGTTGGCGACGGGCAGATAGAAGAATCCCACGGTGGCGGAAAAACCTATCCGGGAGTATGTCTTCCCGGTGGAATGGTGCAGTTGTCACCTGATACGGTAACCGGTGGCGACAACGGTAGCGGCTACAACTACTGCCACGACACTATTGAGGGCTTTAGCTTTAATCATATGAGTGGGATAGGCTGGTACGGTGATTTAGGTAATCTTCAAATAATGCCTGTTACAAATTGCGAAAGTCTCAGAAGCGGCAGCAATTTATATCAACCCTTTAAAAAAGGCGGAAGGGGCTGGAAGTCCGAGTTTTCTCACGAAACTGAAATAACTAAAGCGGGTTATTATGCTGTTGAGCTAGACAGATATAATATTTTAACAGAATTGACTGCAACGGAGCATACGGGTCTTTTACGTTTTACTTATCCCGAAAATGAAGATGCAAAGCTTGTTTTAAATTTTTCCAGAAGAATAGGTGGAAAAGCAGATTTTCAAAAAATAAATATCGTTAGCGATAATCGTATCGAAGGCACAATTGTTTGTACGCCAAAAGGTGGCGGCTTCGGTCACGGTCACGGTAAAATAACGTATAACTTCCATTTTGTATGTGAGTTTTCTAAACCTGCCAAAGAAATGAGATTTTTTAGTGATGAAGAATTTCTTTCTGAGGATTTAAATAAGCTTGAGGGCGAGGATTTAGGCATAGAGGCTTGCTTCGGTAAATTATCCGAGAAGCTTGTTGTAAGATGTGCGGTTTCCTACGTGGATTTAGACGGTGCAAAAAATAATCTTCAGAAAGAGGATTTCGGCTTCGATTTTGATGAAGTAAGAGAAACGGCAATTTCTAAATGGGAAAATGCCTTCGGAATACTTGATGTTACGGGCGATAATCAGAAGGATTTAGAGGTTTTTTATACCTGCCTTTATCACGTGCTTTTAGACCCGAGAATTTCAAGCGACGTTGACGGAAGATTTGCTATTAAAGATAACGTTTATACTGCTGACGGCTACAAACAAAGAACTGTTTTCAGCGGTTGGGATGTTTACAGAAGCGAGTTTCCGCTTTTAGCAATAATAAAGCCTGATATGGTCCACGATGAAATTAACTCGCTTTTAAGAATTGCTGATATTAACAATTCATCATTTCCCCGTTGGGAGCTTTTAGGCATAGATGCCTCTTGTATGGTAGGTGACCCCGGACTTATTGTTATTGCAGATGCAATTTTAAAAGGTTTTAATACCTATGATATTAAAAGAACTTATGAAATTGCCAAAGCATCAATTTTTTCTCAAAAAGAGCTTGACGGCAAGGCTTTTCATTCTATAAGACCTAACTGTGAAGAGTATTTTAAAGATGCATTTATTCCCGAAAAATTAAGTGATACCTTAGAATATTTGTTAGCGGATTATACTATGGCAAAGCTTGCTGAAAAGTTAGGGAAAAAAGAGGATGCTGAATATTTTTACAATAGAGTAGAAAGATACAAGGATAACTACGATAAAAAGCAAGGCTTTATGATACCCCGTAATAAAAACGGCGAATTCGATACTATTGAGGATAGATATTACGATGACGGTTGCGTTGAAAGTAATATTTTTCAGCAGGGATGGTTTGCACCCTACGACGTAAAAGGGTTAAGTGAGCTTTTTGGTGAAAAACGAACACTTGAGCTTTTAGAAGAGTTCTTTGATAGAGCCGAGCTTCGTGCTCTTTGGAATGACGACTATAACCATTCGAACGAGCCCTGCCATAATATTACTCATTATTTCAGTATTTTAGGCTATCCCGAAAGAACACAGTATTGGACAAGGCGAGTGCAAAAAGAAAGCTACAATACCGATGCTTACGGCTTTTGCGGTAATGAGGACGTTGGTCAGCTTTCTGCGTGGTTCGTATTATCTGCGATTGGTTTTGCTCAGGTTTGCCCCGCTGACAACAAGTATTATATAAATACACCTCTTTTTCAAAAGAGCGAGTTAAAGCTAAACAAGAGTTATCATAGCTGTAAAAATGCGGGAAGCTTTTCTGTTGAGTGCGATAAAGATCCGTTAGAATATCCGTACATTAAAGAGGCTTTTTACAACGGCAAAAAAGTTGATAAGGCTTATCTTACTTACGAAGATATTATTGACGGCGGTGTTTTGAAAATTAATCTTTCAAAGGAGCCTTCAAAGTTTTTTTGAAGCTTTGTGAAAAGCTTTTAGTCATATAGAATAATTATTGAGGAGGGTTACTGTGAAATATCGTTTAGATAAATACGGTAATGAATTATCTGTTTTAGGCTTTGGTTGTATGCGTTTTCAAAAGAAAATGGGCAGAATCGTAATGAGTGAAGCCGAAAAGCAGGTAATGAATGCGTACAATAACGGCGTTAATTATTTTGATACTGCCTTTATTTACCCCGGTAGCGAAAGTGCAATAGGTGAAATATTCGAGAAAAACGGTATTCGAGATAAAATTTATATTGCAACAAAGCTTCCGCCTCAGGTTATCGTCAGCTTAGACGTTCTTGATAAGCTTTTTAATGAACAGCTTAAAAGATTAAGAACAGACCATATCGATTTTTATCTCATGCATATGATGAGTGATATCAAGGTATGGGAGCGTTTGAAGAGCATAGGAATTGAAAAATGGATTGAGGATAAAAAGGCAAGCGGAGCAATTCGTCAGATTGGTTTTTCATATCACGGTAATTCTGAAATGTTTTGCAAGATAATAGATGCATATGATTGGGATATGTGTCTTATTCAATATAACTATATGGATGAGCATACCCAAGCGGGAAGAAAAGGTCTTTATCACGCCCACGAAAAAGGTATACCCGTAATGATAATGGAGCCTTTAAGAGGTGGTAGATTAGTAAACGATTTACCTGCTGATGCCAAGAAGCTTATTGAGGAGCATCCCGTTCAGCATACACCTGCTCAATGGGCATTCCGTTGGTTATGGAATCAGCCTGAGGTAACGGTTGTGCTTTCGGGTATGAATTCCGAAGAAATGGTAAAAGACAATATTGAAACTGCGTCTACTACTGAAATCGGTGAGCTTACAGAGCTTGACGAAGCAATGCTTAAAAACGTAGTTTCAGCTATAAATTATAAATTAAAGGTTGGTTGTACGGGCTGCGGTTATTGTATGCCTTGCCCTCAGAATATCAATATCAGCGGTACTTTTTCTGCATATAACAGAAAGTATACTGACGGAAGCTTTAATGCTTTTACGGAGTACGTTCAAAATACTTCTATGCAAGGGAGTGCAGGTGCTTCAAAATGTATCGGTTGTGGTAAATGTGAAAAGCATTGTCCTCAAAATATTGAAATACGAAAAGAACTTAAAAACGCAGAAAAAGAGCTTGAAAATTCGGTTTATAAAACAATGGATAAGCTTATTACTAAATTTTCAAAGCCGAAGAAAAAACAATAATTAATTTAATCTTTAAAGCTTTATAAAATAAAAATTGCAGTCCTAAGGGGTTACCCAAAAGGACTGCATTTTTTACATTTGGTCTAAAATATATTTTTTTATATCCTCAAGCTTGCTTTTTTGCCATTCACCTTTTTCAGCCTCTTCGGCTAACGGGCAAAGAATGAAGAAGTCTAAGGTTTCACCGGGGACTCTTCCCGTTCTTAATTCTTCTGAAAAATGTTCTTTCCATTTCTCTTCGGTAGCACCCTTAAATTCTTCGGGCTTAAGATAGGTCATCTGTCGCTTCGTTGCCTCAATATGCATTTTAGCAGAAAGAGGAGAAAGCAGCTTGTAATCTTCCTCTTGCACGTCTTGGAAAATAGGGGGTAAAGCGTGTTTTACAACGTGCTCGTCACCACGGATTATTTTTAATCCCATTGGCTCGTAGGAAAATTCATTTTCTGTGAAATTGAGTTTCACAAGAATACCGTATTCGGTGTTAAACTGTGAACGCTGATAATCGGTATCAAAAATAAAGTTGCCTAATGAATAAAAGATTATTTTATCACCGACTGTTTCGTAATTCATAGGAACGTGAGGGTGGTGTGCTACAACTATATCAGCACCCATCTCTAAATATTTATGATATCTTTCTCTTGTGTAAGGTGAGGGAAGAGGGGTGAATTCTTCACCTGCGTGAGCAACAACAACGCACCACCGACACTTTGCTTTTATTTCATTAATAGTGCTTTGAATAGCATCTAAATCACTCCAGCTATAGCACCCCGCCTTGTTCTCGTCGGCTTTACGGCAGGCACGCTGATAGCCTACACCAAAAAGACCTATTCCGCCTGCTTCATCAAGGATTACGGGTTTTCTTGCTTCATGAATATTCATGCCCGCACCGATAGTTTTTGCACCATTTTCTTTTGCATAATCTAACGTGCATTTTATACCGTATTCGCCTGCATCCATAATATGATTGTTGCAGATATTCCATATATCCGCCCTCATATTTTTGAAAACCTTAATTGCGGCAGGGTCTATTGTGTGAAGTAATTGCTGTACACCGCTTTGAGTTGTGTTTTGAGGTGCTTCGGCAACAGGACCTTCAACGTTTGCAATTACGTGGTCAGCACTGTGAAGAAAATGAAGCACTTCATCAGATAGAAGCTTTTCGTCATCCCATTTGCCGTACATATAGCGGTCAAAGCCGATATCACCCGTAAAAACTAAAGATGTTTTATCTTTCATAGGTTATCCTTTCAGATTTTTAGTATGAATTATATCATCAAGAAAATTGCTTTAATTAAATAATTATGCGGTAAATTCAACACACTCGTTTTCATTAAGCTCTATTTTAAGAATACCGTTTTCGATTACAACATTTTTGTTTGCCTTTAATGAGCTTGTGCGGTCATTAAGCTTTAATTGTAATACCCCTTTATTTGCAGAGTGTGCAACCGCTTTTGTAAGCTTTCCGTTTGCCCATTCTAAATCAAAGGTGAAGTTACCTCTTGCTTTAACGCCTTTAATTGAGCCGTCGCCCCATTGGTCAGGTAAAGCGGGTAAAAGCTCAACTATTCTGTTGTCAGGTGAGCCTAAATGGCTTTGAATAAACATTTCTGTAATGCCTGCAACACCGCCAAAGTTACCGTCAATCTGGAATGGGGGATGAATATCGAAAAGGTTGTAGGCTGTGCATTCATTAACAAGGTAGTGTAAATGCTTCATAGTGTTTTCGCCATCTTTAAGACGGGTGTAGAAGCAAACGGTCCATGCTCTTGACCAACCTGTTGAGCCGCCGCCGTTTTCAATTCTTCTTGCAATGGTTTTCTTTGCAGCTTCGTATATTTCAGGGTCGGTTTCGTTAATCTGGTCAGCAGGGAAAAGAGCGAAAAGCTGAGAAATATGACGGTGACCGGGCTCTGTTTCCTCGTAGTCATTTATCCATTCCTGAATAGTGCCGTATCTTTCGCTTACCTTCATAGGTGGTAGCTTTTCAAGAACAGCCTTTAACTCATCAACGAAAGCTTTATCAATATTTAATTTATCGCAAGCAAAAATTGTACGGGTGAAAAGTGCATAAATGATTTGGAAGTCGATAGTAGCACCGTGAGTCATCATACTCTCTTTTTTGTTTCCGTCAGAATCTATATAGTAAAATTCATTTTCGGGTGAGTTTGAGGGTGAGGTTACAAGCTGACCGTTACCATCTTCAATAAGGTAATCACATACGAATTCACAAGAACCTTTTAAAATCGGGTAGATTTCTTTTAAATAATTTACGTCGTTTGTGTATTCGTAATGCTCCCAAAGGTTAAGGCAAAGCCAAGGACCTGCCATAGGGAAGAAGCCACAGTCAACGCTATCGTGAACGCCTGTTCTGCCGAAAGCGTCGGAGGTATGGTTTATAACCCAGCCTCTTGCACCGAAAAGCTCTTTTGCAGTTGCCTTGCCGAAATTGCTTACCGTTTTCATAAAGTTTATAAAGGGAAGAGCAGTTTTTGAAAGGTTTGCAGATTCAGAGGGCCAATAATTCATCTGTAAATTGATGTTAGTGTGGAAATCACTGCCCCAAGGGGGAAGGAAATCGTGACACCAGATGCCCTGAAGGTTTGCGGGAAGCTTTGCGTTTTTACCTGAGCTTTCAATAAGCAAATATCTGCCGAAGTTGTAATACAAAGTGTAAAAATCGGGGTCGTATTTACCCTCATATAAATCGTCCATACGCTCATCGCAGGAAATCTCTGAGTAATCGGGTGATTTTAACTCGAATTTTACGCCGTCAAACCATTTTTTATGGGTAGCAATATGCTGAGCTTTAACGTCGTCATAATTTGCTTTTGAAACTTTTTCAATATCTTCATTAAGCTTTTTACGGTAGTCTATGCTTTCGTCAATATCAAATTTATCAATATTATAGTTAGTTGCGAAAGCACCGTAAACAATAACGTAGGTTGCATTTGCTACTGTGATGCTCGAATGCTCGCAAGAAAGCTCGCCGTCAGTATCAATACGGATTTTTGCACCGAAGGACATACCTTCACCGCCCTCACCGTGATGAGCGTTAGTAGCGAAGGTTGTTCTGCCATTCATTATTATTGTGCTGTTGTCAATACAACCTGAATAAGCGTCCTGCTTTCTGATGTAGCTTATTTTACAAGAAAAAATCTTGTTGTCTGTTGTAACCTTGTAAACAAGAGAATCATAGTCGGGGCTTACAAAAGCTTCACTCTTGTAGCTTATTCCGCTTTTTTTCCAATAAACGCGGGCAATAGCCTCGCTCAACTCTAATTCTTTGCGATAATCTGTGTAAGGTGATTTATCAAGGAAATCAATAAAAAGCTCACCAAAGCTTTCGTAAGAACGAACAACAGGCGGGTCTGACAAAAAGGTTTTTCTTGCAAGTGCTGCTGCTTCTTCAAGCTTTTCTTCAAAAACAAGAGTTCTTATTTCGTGAAGTGCCTCGGGGGAAGCGTGATATTTTTCCTGAATTTGTTTTCCTGTCCATAATGATTCTTCGTTAATTTCTATTTGCTCACAATCGGGGTTTCCGTAAAGCATAGCACCTACTCTGCCGTTGCCTAAAGGAAAAGCCCACATCCAATCATTTTTAAATTCATTGTGCCAAAGTTTTGTTGACATAGTAACACCTTGTTTCTTCAACATTATATTTAATTGCATTATATCATTGTAATACAGTTTTTTCAACAGTATATAGTATTGATAAATATAAGTTATAAAGTAAAAATTATTTACATCTAACCGCGGATGTGTTATAATTTTAACAGGCAGGTGAGGGTATGAAAAGAGAAAGACTGTTAACGTATATGAAAATTAATAGGCTTGTTTTAATATCGGGTACGGTTATTATATTGGCTTTTACCTTTATAATGCTTTTTGAATATAACTTTTTTAAAGAATTTGGTTTGATGAACCCGAGGGTTTCAGGCTCTTTATTTCTTTCTTTCATTATAATTACACTTCTTACTTTACTTGTTACCGCCATCAACCTGAGAGCGTCAAGAATTAAAGAAAAAGATACTGAAAAGAAATTACAGATTTCTGATACACTTATTAATTGCATCACCTTGCTTGCTGCTGAACGTGATATAGATAAAGCAATTGATAGTCTTTTAATAATTCTTAATAATTATTTTGACGGCGACAGAGCCTATCTTTTTGAATTTGATTATGAAAAGAAAACCACCTCTAATTCATACGAATATGCAGCACCGGGAGTAAGCAAACAAATTGACGTTTTGCAAAACGTTCCACTTGAGGTTATAGATACTTGGATAAAAAAGTTCACGGAAACCGGAACGTTTTATATTTCGAACATTGCTAAAGACGTGGATAAAAATAGCGATGCTTATAGAATTCTTGAAATGCAGGGAATTGAAAGCCTTATTGCTGTGCCTCTTGTTGAAGACGAGGTTATAATAGGCTTTTTAGGAATTGATAACCCGAAAATCAATTATCAGGATTTATCACTTTTATCATCGGCTTCATTTTTTATTCTCGATAGCATCGAAAGAAGAGAAAGCAACACGAAGCTTCAAAAATTAAGCTTCGAGGATACCTTAACCTCAGTTTATAACAGAAATAAATTCAACAGCGTTGTTGATGAAATGCATCATAGATTTGAAGATAACGTTGGCGTTGCTTATTTTGATATCAACGGTCTTAAAACTGTTAACGATAACGAGGGCCATCAGGCAGGGGACAGGCTTATTAAAAATGCCGCAGACGGAATTAACAGTATCTTTATCGGTGATACTTACCGCATAGGCGGTGACGAGTTTGTTGTTATTTCTTGCCACGTAAAGAAAGACGATTTTGAAAAAAACGTTAATAACGCTATTGAAAAGCTGAAAAGTAACGGTATCAGCGTATCTTTCGGTACAGCTTGGACGGAGAATAGCCAAAATATTGATGAACAGCTTTCTATTGCAGACCATCTTATGTATGAAAACAAAATGATTCATTATAAGAAAATGAAAGAGGAAAGCGAAGACGTTACTACAGTTGAATGATTTGAGTCAACTAAAAGAAAATGCCGAAGAATTCGTTTTTAGAATTCTTCGGCATTAATTATTTATCAAATAAAAGTTTGTATAAGGTAGGTTGAACGTTGAATTCTTCAATAGCATTTTTTACTTCGTTCAAGGCTTTTTCCTTTGTTGCTTTTGGGGTGGTATTTCTTAAAACTGCCCTTATAAGAATGTTTTTCGGTGTGTGTGAAAAATCAATAAACTCAAGCAGCTGAGTTTTATAACCGCAATATTCTAAAAGGTTTCCGCGAATAGAGTCCGTAAGAAGTGCGGAAAATCTTTCCTGAATAATACCGTAACGGGTTAAAAGAGATAAATTATCGGTTTTAATCTGGTTGTTTAATTCGTGCTGACAGCAGGGGACGGAAAAAATCATTTTTGCCCCCCAGTTAATTGCGTTGTAAAGTGCGTAATCCGTTGCGGTGTCGCAGGCGTGAAGAGTTATAACCATATCAACTTCAAAGGGACATTTAAAGCCGTTTATATCGCCGAGGCAGAATTTTAAGTTTTTATATCCGTATTTTTTGGCGGCTTTATTGCATTTTTCAATAACGTCTTTTTTAAGGTCAAGACCGATTATTGTAGCATCTATTTTTTTGATTTCAGTAAGGTAATAGTAAACGATAAAGGTTAAATATGATTTACCGCAACCGAAATCAATAACGTTAAGCTTTTTTGCATTCGTTTGCTTTACTGAATCATCAATAATTTCAATAAGACGGTTAATCTGTTTGTATTTATCGTACATTGAATTAATTACCTTACCGTCTTTTGTGAAAATACCCATATCAATAAGAGGCTCGATTATTTCCCCCTCTGATAAAATATATTGCTTTTTTCGGTTGTGTTCATTTGCTGCAACGTCGCTTTTAGCATCAGGAGAAAGATTTTTTGTTTTATAAAGAATTTTATCGTCTTTTGAAATTTTTATATTATATTCTTTATCTTGTGAGCGAGCATAAAATTGAGTAAAACCGTTTTCTGAAAGCTGAAGGCAACGCTTCTCAATTTTATCAAAATCAATGTTTTCGTGAAAAACCTGTTTTTCTGTGAATTTAGTGATTTGATAAAACTTAGGCATACGGCTGATTGTAATTTTTTTGAATTCGGCATCCTTTTCAGTTGGGTTACTGAAAACAGCTTTTTGAATTGTATCTTCAAATATTTTCACAAGTACTTCCTTAAAATCAGCCATAAAACGAGCCTCCGCAACAAAATTTTTGCATTTTCAAGTATACCAATAACGCAAGAAAAAATCAACCGAAAGAAATTCGGGATAAAATAACAGGTTAATTTCTTTTTAAATCATCAGTTGCAGGGTTGTCAATAAGCTCGCCTCTATCGGTAAATCTCGAGCCGTGGCAGGGGCAGTCCCAGGAATGCTCTTCTTTATTGTATTTCAGAGCACAGCCCATATGAGGACATCTGGGAACTGTAGGAGTAATAAGACCAACTGTTGAATGAAGTATATTTTCAAAAAGCCTTAAATGAAGGCTTGAACGTGCCGGAGAAAATACGTCGGCATTAGGATTTTTTACGCCTGTTATCATATCACTCAAAATATCTGCGCAAACCATCGACGAGGTCATTCCCCACTTATTGAAACCCGTTGCTACGTAAAGATTTTCGCTTCCTTTAGAATATTCACCAATATATGGTATATCATCAAGGCTCATACAATCTTGTGTTGCAAAGCGGTATTCAATTTGTGCTTCCGGGAAAATCCTTTTGCAAAAATCTTCAGAAAGAGTATAGCCACAGCCCTTTTTACCTGTTCTGTGGTCCCCCGAGCCTATGAGAAGATAGTTTTTATAATTTCTAAATGAAAAGCTGTTTCCCTTGTCTTCGAGATACATTCCGTTAACATCGGGGCCATTTTTTACGGCGATAACGTAAGAACGGTCTTGGTATAGTTTAAGTGAATATCCGCCGTGCTTGTTTATTATCGGAAAATGTGTTGCAATGATTATTTTTTTGGCGGTTACAGTGCCACCTGAGCAAATCACCTTTTGAGGCAAAAACTCTAAAGCTTTAGTGTTTTCATATATTTTTAAATTCTTTGCAACAGAAAACAAAAATTCAAGAGGGTTAAACTGTGCTTGATTTTTAACCTTTACCGCTCCGACACATTCTACGGGCAAGGGGATAGAGGAAACAAACTCTGCCGAAACACCTAACATTCTATAGGCTTTTATTTCATTTTCAATTATTTTGCGGTCTGTTGATGAGTAGATAAATGCATCCTTTTCTTCATGGTCACAAGGAAAATGCTCTGCCATTTTCTTGAATTTTTCAAGAGCATTTTTGTTTGCATCAAGATATTGCTCTGCTTTTTCTAATCCGACGTTTTTTATAAGCTTATCGTAAATAAGACCGTGCTGAAAGGTTATTTTTGCAGTTGTGTTTTTAGTTATACCCGAGCCGATGCTTTTAGCCTCAAGAAGAATACAGTCAACGCCTCTGTCGGTTAGTTCTTTTAAGCATAAAATACCTGCAAGACCGCCACCTACAATTACAACGTCGGTTTTCACGTCACCTTTAAGTTGTGGAAAGCTTTCGTTTTTTGATGTTTCACTCCATATTGAATTCAAAAAATCACCTCGAAATCAGTATGTGTATTTTTGTTGAAAAAAATAAGAAATATGTGAAAAAATGAACCGAATTGTAATAAATGATTGTTGTTTTAATCGTTGACATATCGGGCGTGACAGAATATAATTGTCGTTATAGAAATTATAATTTTGGATTATTCTTTCGGAGTGATTATAAATGAATTTTAAACGATTATTTTCAGTTGTGATTTCAGTGCTTCTGATATTTTCGTTAACTTCTTGTAAAGCGGCTGAAGATGCATCTGCTACTCAAGAGAGCACAACAACTTTTGATTATAATATGAATGAAACTGTTTCACAGAATGCTTTAAATACCGAATTTTTATCAGAGGTTGTTTCTGAGAATGTTACTCAAGATGTAGCTCAACCCTCGTCTGTTGAAACAACGGTAGCTACTACTGAAGCAATTACCGAAAGCTATGATGAAACTGCTGATTGGTCAACAGAGAAAATTATTGAAGAATATAAAAATGCTGCAAGAAAATCTAATGCAACGGCAAAATCAACTCAGCTTATTACAATTAAAGATATGAGCGTTAATGACGGAGAATATCAAAGCGTTATGTCTTTTATTAAGAATATAATCGGTAAGTTTCTCGAGAGTAACTCTAAAGAAACTGTAGGCATTACGGGAGGGTTCGAAAATCTTGTTCCTGGGGATGTAAGCTCTGCCAAAGCGTATAAAAACGGCAATGACACTACCGTTGAATTGAGTTTAGTTGACCAGACCTCAGGCGCAAAAGAGGATGCCCTTAGCGGAAGCGTTGGTCACGCAATTACGGCGGTAGGCGATATCAGCACTGTTGTAGAAGATTTGGCTAACAGAGGCCTACCCCTTGAGCTATCAGAAGAGGAAACAAAAATATACTATACAAATGCAAGCGTAAAGGTTGTTATTAACGAAAACGGTGAAATTATCAGTGGTACTTGGAAATATACCGTAGAAATTAGTATGATTAATTTTAAAGCATTTGGTCAGAACGTAAACAAAGCTAGTATTATTATGGATAATACGATTACTGTATAAATACTGTATAAAAAAATGGTGATTAGTTTGAAAGAGATAGTAAACAAAATTTGTTCTCTTGTCAGAGAGGGCGGTAAGGTAATGCTCAACGCTGACAGAGAGAAAATGGCAATTGATATTAAATCAGGCGTTGCAGATTTAGTTACTGAATATGATAAAGGTATTCAGGAGCAATTAAAGGTTGGTTTGAAAAATGTTTTACCCGAGGCTAAATTTATCGGTGAGGAAGGCTCAAGTGACGAATTAACTGACGACGGCTACGCTTTTATCGTCGACCCTATTGACGGTACAACTAATTTTGTTAAAGATTATCATATGAGCGCAATATCAGTTGCTTTATTAAAAGGTAAAGAGGCAGTAGCAGGGGTTGTTTATAACCCTTATCTTGATGAAGCTTTTTACGCAATAAAGGGCGAGGGTGCTTTTTGCAACGGTAAGAAAATAAGTGTATCTTCTCAGCCTTTAGATAAAGCTCTTGTTCTTTTCGGTTCATCACCTTACGATAAAAATCTTTTCCCGAAAACTATAGAAGTGCTTTCAGAATATTTCTATAAGGCTTTGGATATAAGAAGAAGCGGCTCTGCTGCATTGGATTTATGTTGTGTTGCATCGGGTAGAGCAGAGCTTTACTTTGAATTACAGGTTTCACCGTGGGATTTTGCAGCAGGTAAATTGCTTGTTGAGGAAGCAGGCGGAATTGTAACAACTCTTGACGGTGTACCGCTTTCCTTTGATGGTAAAACGTCAATCCTTGCAAAAAACAAAGTGATTTAACTTTTCTTAAAAAATAATAAACAAAAAACGCACGAGACATATTTTTCGAAAATATGCTTCTTTGGGTTTTAATGAAGAACAAAAAAGTAGCTGTATATGATGATAGAATTGAACGAACAATTTGATTGATGGAATCAAAATATCACGAGCAACTAAGTGTTGACCAATTGCTAGTAAAATTGGTTTGAAACGCAGTTGTTTTTCCGTTTTATTTAAAGAAAAAACAACTGTTTCCCCTTGTCAATATCTGACAGCTCTTCGTATACATAAAGTTTGTGATCTTATAGAAAAAGAAAATTGTGATATAACAGAAGCAGAAAATGCTACGGGTCTTAACCTGTGTAACGTTTCCAGAACTATTAAAAGAATACTAGGAAAAACGCCAACTGAATATTGCAAAACACATTAAATTATTTGGAAGCTACAATTTGTTCGAAGATTGCTTTTTGAAAACTACAGTGATATAATTATAAAAAATGCCAGTGGTGATATGTTTTGAATTTATTACATATGAAATATGCCGTTGAGGTTGCAAGGCTTGGCTCTTTGGGCAAAGCATCCGAAACGTTGCTTATTGCAACACCAAACATAAGCCGTTCAATCAAAGAGCTTGAAGCAGATCTTGGTATATCTATTTTTGAACGAACAACCAAAGGTATGGAGCTTACTCCTGACGGAGAGCAGTTCATAAACTTCGCCAAAAGAATTCTTGGTCAGATTGAACAGGTTGAGGATTTCTATAAAAAGGGTACTGCAAAAAAACAAGAGTTTTCTATTTCTGTTCCCAGAGCTTGTTATATATCGGAAGCCTTTGCTGAATTTTCAAAATCACTTTCAGGTGATGCGGCAGAAATATTCTATAAAGAAACCAATTCCCAGCGAACAATCCGCAATATGCTTGAACATGATTATAAATTAGGTATAATCCGTTATGCCGAAAACTATGACAGATATTTTAAATCTATGCTTGAAGAAAAAGGTTTTCAGTATGAATTGGTAACGGAATTTACTTATTCTCTCATTATGAGTGCTGATAACCCCTTGGCAAAGAATGAAAATATTTCTTATGATGATTTAAAAGATTACATCGAAATTGCTCATGCAGATCCTTATGTTCCATCAATGCCTCTTTCAAAGGTTGTTAAGGAAGAATTGCCTGATAACATAAACAGAAGAATTTTCATTTTTGAAAGAGCAAGTCAGTTTGATTTATTATCAATGAACCCCGATACCTTTATGTGGGTATCACCCGCTCCTAAGAGCCTTCTTGAACGATACAATTTAGTTCAGAAAAAATGCGGAGATAATAAAAAGATATATAAAGATGTGCTGATTTATAAAAATGGTTATAAACTGACAAATCTTGATCGTCAGTTCATTACCGCCTTGTGCGAATCAAAAAGAAAAAACCTTAAAATAAAGTGAAGCTTTAACCGATTTGAGAAAAACTCAAATCGGTTTTTTCTTATGTTTTTTGGCATTATCATTTTTGATAACACCGGTTATATGTTTTAAGAATTCCATAATCCGACAAAGGTTGTTAAAATAATAACGAAGTTAAACGAGGGCGAAGTGTGAACAGAGCTCATCCAAACTATGTAATTATTATTAGGAGGATATAAATGGACATGAACTACGAAATTGTTGATTGCGTTGAAAAGCTTCAGGAAGCTATTGAACGCACAAGAGAGGCACAGAAAAAATTTGCTACCTACACTCAGGAGCAGGTAGATAAAATTTTCCTTGCTGCTGCATCAGCTGCAAACAAGGCAAGAATTCCTCTTGCAAAAATGGCTGTTGAAGAAACAGGTATGGGTATTGTAGAAGATAAGGTTATTAAAAATAACTATGCATCTGAATATATCTACAATGCTTACAAAGAAACAAAAACTTGTGGTATTATCGAAGAAGATAAGGCTTTCGGTACTAAAAAGATTGCAGAGCCTATCGGTGTTGTTGCAGCTGTTATTCCTACAACAAACCCCACATCTACTGCTATTTTCAAATGTCTTCTTGCTCTTAAAACAAGAAATGCAATTATAATCTCTCCTCACCCCAGAGCAAAGAACTGCACAATCGCTGCTGCAAAGCTTGTTCTTGAAGCTGCAGTCCAGGCAGGTGCTCCCGAAGGAATTATCGACTGGATTGACGTTCCTTCTCTCGAGATGACAAACACAGTAATGAAAGAAGCAGATATTATCCTTGCACCAGGTGGTCCTGGTATGGTTAAAGCTGCTTACTCAAGTGGTAAACCCGCTCTCGGTGTTGGTGCCGGTAATACACCTGCAATTATTGACGAGTCTGCAGATATTCTTCTTGCTGTTAACTCAATCATTCATTCAAAAACAT